>NZ_PJBB01000003.1:3502500-3802500 GCF_002836595.1 Tenacibaculum sp. Bg11-29 | reverse complement strand
ATGTAGTTGGTAGTGATTTAGGTTTTTCTCCTATAGAATATAGTATAAATGGAGCCGGAGGCCCTTGGAACACTACAGGTGTATTTAACAATTTGTCAGCAAATCCTAATTATACGATAACAATAAGAGCATCAAAAACAGGTTATCAATGTGATTATGAGATTACTAATATAGCAATTACAGAACCCTCACCACTTACTGGTGGTGATGTAGTCGGAACCGATTATGAGTGTAATACTGCTGGAAATACAATTTTAGGAACTTTAACCTTTACACCACCAACAGGAGGAAGTGGAGCATATACTTATTATTATAAACTTTCTACAGATGCTACTTTCATTGCAGTCACAGGAGTATCAGTATCAGGATTAGTATCAGGTACTTATAATGTGAAAGTTGAGGATGCGAGAGGTTGTGAAAGAAATTTAACAGATGTTGTTATAGATCCGATACCTGGTGCACCAACACTTAACCATTCTATAGAATATAATTGTGAAGGGGAAGGAACAATAACAGTAACTCCTTTTAACGCAACATATAGTTATACTTTAGATGGTGGAACACCTCAAACAGGAGTAAATGCAAACATATTTGCTAATACTGCAGTTGGAAATCATATAATTAGAGTAAACTACTTTGGTAATTGTAGATTAGATTTACCTGTAACAGTTCAACCAGGAAATATTTTTTCAGGGAGTATTGATCGTTGGTCAGATAGTGAATGTTTTGGGGCAGATAACGGAACAATAACAATAGGAGCAACTAATGTTGTTGGAACAACTTTTGAATACTCGACTGACGGAGGAACGACATGGTCAGCTACATCTGACAATCCATATAGAGTAATTGGTTTAGCTGCGGATACTTATAATGTATTTATTAGAGAGACAGATGGAGGAAAAACATGTGTCATAGATTTAGGAAATGTAGTAATAACTCAACCAGATGAATTAACATTATCAGCTTCAGCAACTCAAATACCAACATGTGTACTACCATCAACAGGTACAATTACAGCTGTAGCATCAGGAGGAGTACCTCCATATGAATTTAGCATAGATAATGGTGCCTCATGGCAAAATTCTCCAATATTTTCAAACGTACCAGCAAGAGCTACTGATTATATTGTTATGATTCGTGATAGTAGAAACTGTAATGAATGCGGTTGTACTTCAAATTTATTTGAAAATGGAAGTTTTGAATTACCTGCTAGAACAGGAAGAACCTTTAGAATATATAATGAAAACAATGTTCCAGGTTGGGATTCTACAGCAAGTGATAATAGAATAGAAATATGGTATAATAATTTTAATGGAGTACCAGCTCATGATGGAGTAGCTCATGCAGAATTAAATGCAAATTTAGAATCTTCATTATTTCAAGAGTATTGTACGCAACCAGGTGATGTAATAAGTTGGTCTGTTGCACATAGAGGTAGATCTGGTACAGATGTAGCAACTGTTAAAATAGGAGATGATTTAGCAACTGCTTCTGTAGTAGAAACAATGTCAGATGGAAGAACTGCTTGGGGAGTATATTCAGGAACTTATACTGTACCAGTAGGTCAATCAACAACTGTTATTGCTTTTGATGCTGTATCTACTGCAAGTGGAAGTATAAGTGTCGGTAATTTTATTGATGATGTTAAAATTACGATAGCTAGAAATAATTGTATACCAGTTAGTATTCCATTAATAGCACCAACACCAGTTGCTTTTACAGTAACACCAGAGGTTTGTTATGATGGAACAAATGGAACATTAACAGTAAACGTAACAACTGGTAATGGTAATTACATATATAGTTTAGATGGCGGAACAACAACACAAACATCAAATGTATTTACAGGATTAACGGATGGTACTTATAATGTAACCGTTACAGATGGTTTATCATGTACAATACCTGCAGTATCAGCAACAATTAACCCACAAATAACAGCGACTGTTGTACCAACAAATGAGATTTGTAGTGCATTAGGACAGATAGCCATTACACCAATTGGAGGAGATGGAAACTACCAATATGTAGTAACACCATTAGCACCAACAGTTGGAGCAGTAATAACCACAACAACAAGTCCAATAAATGTAGCGGCAGGAACTTATAGTGTAAGTGTAAGAGACCAAGGAGGCGCAGTTGGATATTGTGAATATTCAGAAAATGTAACAATAACAAGAATAGCAGATCCTACAGTAGTAGTAACGGCTGTGCAACCAGATTGTAGTGGAGGCACTGGAACTGTTAATATTGCAATAAGTAATGGAACTTCAAATTATACAACAACATTAACACTTCAAGGAGCACCAGGAACAGTTCATACGTTTGGACCTTCATCAGATGCTGCAATTTCTTTTGGAACATTAGCCGAAGGAACTTATGATGTTTTAGTTACGGATGCAAATGGATGTACGAATCCATTACCAGAGACGGTAATAATAACCGCACCAAATGCAATAGCTGGAGACTCAAGACAATCACAAGATTATACATGTCTTCAATTAGGAGAAATTACAGTAGAGAATGTAGTAGGAGGAACACCACCTTATACATATACATTAGATGATGGAATTACTACGACAACACACACTACAGATACTGTAACTTTTGATCATGTATTTACAGGATTAACAGATGGAAGTTATACGGTAACAATAAGCGATGTAAATACATGTAATTTTGTAACAACACCAGCAGTTGTTATACCAGCATTACCAACAGCACCAGGATTAACAAGTGCAGTAGCTTATAATTGTGATGGGACAGGAAATATTACAATAACAGCTTTACCAGCAGGAGTATATAATTATACTTTAGGAGCAACAACAAATACGACAGGTATTTTCAATGATTTATCAGATGGTACTTATACAGTAACCGTTGATTATGGAAGTGATTGTACGGTAGATGTTGTAAACATTACGATTTTAGATAATCAAGAATTTACAGCAGTAGTAACAAATCAAACGAATCCTGTTTGTATTGGAGATACCAATGGAACAATAGAGGTTACGGCTTCATTTCCATCAACAGTACCAACAGATTTTGATTATTCATTAGATGGTGGAGGAACTTGGATTGCATCAGGAGCAAATCCATTTACGATTCCGAATTTAGATAACATTACTTATAACATTTTAGTAAAACCAACAGGGGCACCAGTCACAGATTGTAACATTACGTTAGATCCAGTTGTTTTATCAGATCCATCACCAATAGTCGTTGCAGCAACAGTAACAAAAGATATTACATGTGATGCAGATCCTACTTTAGATGGAGCAACAATAACAATAACACCAACGACATCAGGAGGAAACGGAGCAGCATATACATATGAATTATTTGATAATGCAACGGCAACCGGAGCAGCAGTTCAAACAGGCGCACCATTTACAGATATTGATATAGCTGGAGATTATTGGGTTGTAGCAATAGATGTAGAAAGTTGTCGTTCGATACCAGTTCTAGTAAATGTACCAGATAAAGTTGTATTAGCTTTTACAGTAACACCAGAGGTTTGTTATGATGGAACAAACGGAACATTAACTGTAAATATAACAACTGGTAATGGTAATTATTTATACAGCTTAGATGGTGGAACAACTACACAGGCATCAAATATATTTACAGGATTAACAGATGGTACCTATAATGTAACCGTTATAGATGGTTTTGAATGTACGACAACCGAACCAGCAACAATTAACCCACAAATAACAGCGACTGTTGTACTAACAAATGAGATTTGTAGTGCATTAGGACAGATAGCCATTACACCAATTGGAGGAGATGGAAACTACCAGTATGTAGTAACACCATTAGCACCAACAGTTGGAGCAGTAATAACCACAACAACAAGTCCAATAAATGTAGCGGCAGGAACTTATAGTGTAAGTGTAAGAGACCAAGGAGGCGCAGTTGGATATTGTGAATATTCAGAAAATGTAACAATAACAAGAATAGCAGATCCTACAGTAGTAGTAACGGCTGTGCAACCAGATTGTAGTGGAGGCACTGGAACTGTTAATATTGCAATAAGTAATGGAACTTCAAATTATACAACAACATTAACACTTCAAGGAGCACCAGGAACAGTTCATACGTTTGGACCTTCATCAGATGCTGCAATTTCTTTTGGAACATTAGCCGAAGGAACTTATGATGTTTTAGTTACGGATGCAAATGGATGTACGAATCCATTACCAGAGACGGTAATAATAACCGCACCAAATGCAATAGCTGGAGACTCAAGACAATCACAAGATTATACATGTCTTCAATTAGGAGAAATTACAGTAGAGAATGTAGTAGGAGGAACACCACCTTATACATATACATTAGATGATGGAATTACTACGACAACACACACTACAGATACTGTAACTTTTGATCATGTATTTACAGGATTAACAGATGGAAGTTATACGGTAACAATAAGCGATGTAAATACATGTAATTTTGTAACAACACCAGCAGTTGTTATACCAGCATTACCAACAGCACCAGGATTAACAAGTGCAGTAGCTTATAATTGTGATGGGACAGGAAATATTACAATAACAGCTTTACCAGCAGGAGTATATAATTATACTTTAGGAGCAACAACAAATACGACAGGTATTTTCAATGATTTATCAGATGGTACTTATACAGTAACCGTTGATTATGGAAGTGATTGTACGGTAGATGTTGTAAACATTACGATTTTAGATAATCAAGAATTTACAGCAGTAGTAACAAATCAAACGAATCCTGTTTGTATTGGAGATACCAATGGAACAATAGAGGTTACGGCTTCATTTCCATCAACAGTACCAACAGATTTTGATTATTCATTAGATGGTGGAGGAACTTGGATTGCATCAGGAGCAAATCCATTTACGATTCCGAATTTAGATAACATTACTTATAACATTTTAGTAAAACCAACAGGGGCACCAGTCACAGATTGTAACATTACGTTAGATCCAGTTGTTTTATCAGATCCATCACCAATAGTCGTTGCAGCAACAGTAACAAAAGATATTACATGTGATGCAGATCCTACTTTAGATGGAGCAACAATAACAATAACACCAACGACATCAGGAGGAAACGGAGCAGCATATACATATGAATTATTTGATAATGCAACGGCAACCGGAGCAGCAGTTCAAACAGGCGCACCATTTACAGATATTGATATAGCTGGAGATTATTGGGTTGTAGCAATAGATGTAGAAAGTTGTCGTTCGATACCAGTTCTAGTAAATGTACCAGATAAAGTTGTATTAGCTTTTACAGTAACACCAGAGGTTTGTTATGATGGAACAAACGGAACATTAACTGTAAATATAACAACTGGTAATGGTAATTATTTATACAGCTTAGATGGTGGAACAACTACACAGGCATCAAATATATTTACAGGATTAACAGATGGTACCTATAATGTAACCGTTATAGATGGTTTTGAATGTACGACAACCGAACCAGCAACAATTAACCCACAAATAACAGCGACTGTTGTACTAACAAATGAGATTTGTAGTGCATTAGGACAGATAGCCATTACACCAATTGGAGGAGATGGAAACTACCAGTATGTAGTAACACCATTAGCACCAACAGTTGGAGCAGTAATAACCACAACAACAAGTCCAATAAATGTAGCGGCAGGAACTTATAGTGTAAGTGTAAGAGACCAAGGAGGCGCAGTTGGATATTGTGAATATTCAGAAAATGTAACAATAACAAGAATAGCAGATCCTACAGTAGTAGTAACGGCTGTGCAACCAGATTGTAGTGGAGGCACTGGAACTGTTAATATTGCAATAAGTAATGGAACTTCAAATTATACAACAACATTAACACTTCAAGGAGCACCAGGAACAGTTCATACGTTTGGACCTTCATCAGATGCTGCAATTTCTTTTGGAACATTAGCCGAAGGAACTTATGATGTTTTAGTTACGGATGCAAATGGATGTACGAATCCATTACCAGAGACGGTAATAATAACCGCACCAAATGCAATAGCTGGAGACTCAAGACAATCACAAGATTATACATGTCTTCAATTAGGAGAAATTACAGTAGAGAATGTAGTAGGAGGAACACCACCTTATACATATACATTAGATGATGGAATTACTACGACAACACACACTACAGATACTGTAACTTTTGATCATGTATTTACAGGATTAACAGATGGAAGTTATACGGTAACAATAAGCGATGTAAATACATGTAATTTTGTAACAACACCAGCAGTTGTTATACCAGCATTACCAACAGCACCAGGATTAACAAGTGCAGTAGCTTATAATTGTGATGGGACAGGAAATATTACAATAACAGCTTTACCAGCAGGAGTATATAATTATACTTTAGGAGCAACAACAAATACGACAGGTATTTTCAATGATTTATCAGATGGTACTTATACAGTAACCGTTGATTATGGAAGTGATTGTACGGTAGATGTTGTAAACATTACGATTTTAGATAATCAAGAATTTACAGCAGTAGTAACAAATCAAACGAATCCTGTTTGTATTGGAGATACCAATGGAACAATAGAGGTTACGGCTTCATTTCCATCAACAGTACCAACAGATTTTGATTATTCATTAGATGGTGGAGGAACTTGGATTGCATCAGGAGCAAATCCATTTACGATTCCGAATTTAGATAACATTACTTATAACATTTTAGTAAAACCAACAGGGGCACCAGTCACAGATTGTAACATTACGTTAGATCCAGTTGTTTTATCAGATCCATCACCAATAGTCGTTGCAGCAACAGTAACAAAAGATATTACATGTGATGCAGATCCTACTTTAGATGGAGCAACAATAACAATAACACCAACGACATCAGGAGGAAACGGAGCAGCATATACATATGAATTATTTGATAATGCAACGGCAACCGGAGCAGCAGTTCAAACAGGCGCACCATTTACAGATATTGATATAGCTGGAGATTATTGGGTTGTAGCAATAGATGTAGAAAGTTGTCGTTCGACACCATTTTTAATAAATGTACCAGTTAGAGAAGCTATAATTTTCACAGCAGTTCCACAATGTTATGACGGAGTTAATGGTATTATTGATGTAAACATAACGAATGGTAATGGTACTTATGAATATAGTTTAGATGGAGCAACATGGCAAACACCAACTCCAGCTAACGCAACTTCTTTTAGTATTACAGGTTTATCTAACATAGGCTACACAGTAAGTATTAGAGATATTGCTGGTTGTATAGAAACAGCAGCTGTTACAATAAATAATACATTAGTAGCAACAGCTATACCAACAAATGCTAGTTGTGTACCATTAGGAAGTCCTACGGGGCAAATAGAAGTATTTCCAACAGGAGGATCTACGATAGGTTACGAATTTTCAGCAGTAATTGATGGTAGTGTTGCAGGAGTATTTTCAACAACAAATCCAATTACTAATTTAGCAGCAGGTACTTATGATATATATGTAAGAGATGATGCAAATTGTGAATTCATAATCCAAGATGTAGTAATTGAGCAAATAACACCAGTAGCAATTACAATAACAGGTAATCAGCCAACTTGTAACGGAAGAACAGGAAGTATTAAAGGCGTAATTACTGTAAACACAGGTCAATCACCACATATTATTACTATTGCAGATAGTGGTGGTATTATAGTAGCAAGAACTTTAACAGGTTTTATTGGTACAGGTTTTAGTTTTGATAATTTACCAGCAGAAACATATACAGTAGAAATCACAGATGATTTAGGATGTACAGATAGTCAAAGTGTAACACTAACTGATCCACCTGCATTAACAATTTCAATTGTTCCAGAAAGACCTATTTGTGGTACACCATTTGCTTTAGGAACAAATGAAACTTTATTCGGATATGATTTTACAGGTTTTCCTACAATTTCAGCACCAAATAAACTACAGTTTAGTGTTGATAATGGAGTAACATGGCAAGACAGTCCTATTTTTAGAGGAACTGATGGGAGTCCAGATTTTAATTATGGAACAGTAACTTTTCCTGCTATTAGAATTACTGATATAGCAACAGAATTGATAACCTATTGCTTTAACAGTATAGGCTCTTATACAATGCCTTTTGAAGTAAGTCCTTTAGTAGTGAATGTTACTACTAATTCGGCAGATTGTACTACAGGAGCAGAAGCAGTAGTAAATGTTTCAGGAGGTGTTGGAAATTATCAATATACTTATAATACAATACAAGTAGCACCTGGTCCTAGTGGATGGCAACCTGCAGGTATTGGTACTGCTGCAACTACTTATACATTTAATGGGTTAACTCCAGGGAGAACTTATTATTTCTTTGTTAAAGATTTAGGAGATAATGATTGTGTAAAAGTAGATGATACTTTTATTATTGATATTGATGTAGTAATAACACCTTCAATTCTAAGTGAATCTTGTAATGGAGGAAATACTGGTAGTTTACAGTTTGATATTGATGATACTACATCAAATTTACTTACAGGAGGTGTTCCAGCAATTAATTGGGAGCTTTTTAGTCTTAACGTTGTTACAGGAGTCTCTACTTCAGTAGAAACAGGAACACAAGGTAGTTTAGCACCGATATTGCCAGCTGGAAACGGAACTCTTTCTCCTGGAACTTATTATTTAGAGATAGAGAATAATGCAGGAACATGTACTTTTGCGAGTCCAAACATAGAGATATTAGAAACTGCACCAATAAATGCAACCTTAACAGTAGTAAGTGATATAACATGTAGTACTAATGGGGTTATAAGTATAAACGCTACAGGGGGAATAGAACCGTATACATATTCAGTAGCTTCTTCTGTTAACTTCCTTCCTGCAGATGCTATAGTTTCAGGAACAACTATTGAGTTTGCTTATGCAGATGTAACAAATCCTACTTTAGATGTTACAGGAATTAATATAACAATAACAGATAGTAATGGTAATAGTTGTACAACAACAGTAGGACCAGAATCTCTCGTCGTCGGTCAATTACCTAATGTTATAAGTAGTACGCCAAATAGTTGTGGTGTTAATAAAACAATTACCACGAGAGTTAATAGCGGAACAGGCCCTTATCAGTTCTCAGTAGATGCTGGAGCATTCAGTAGCTTAGTCGTATTAGATGGAGGTTTAGGATATGCTGAGTTTATTGCTGAAAACTTAACACCAGGTAATCATATTATAACAGTAAGAGATGCTAGTGGGTGTACAGTTACTACAAATGCTGATATACAACCAAGTTTAGAGTATACTGTAACATCAACCAAAAACTTAACATGCGATACTCCATCTCCAGCAGATGAAGCAACATATGATGTAAATGTAACTAGTGGTAGTGGTATATATACTTACGAAGTAACAGGTACTGTTAGTGGAGTAGTAGTAACAGCAGGAACCGCTCTACCAAGTAATCCATTTACTTTTAGCACAGCTGTTGCAGATGATTATACAATAATAATAACAGATACAGCTGAAACACCTAACTGTACGTTAACAAAAACATTTATAGTACAACCAGCCTTACAGCCAGTTTTTACGACAAGTGTAGTTGATGCGACGTGTGATGGTTCAGCAAACGGAAGTATTGGAGTTTCAGTAACGGTAGGTTTAACGCCATATGTTTATAGTATTGTTAAAACAGATTTACCAGTTTTAGGAGCCGGATTAGCAACATGGGATGCAACAAGCAATTCATTTATAGATGTACCAGCGGGAACATATACTGTAACAGTTTCGGGAGATAATGGATGTTCTACAGACGAATTAAATATCGTAGTAGATGATAATCCATTATTAACAGTAACAGCCCCATTAGACGTTCAGTTTGCATGTGCAGCGAATACAAATACAGTAAACAATGCGACATTAAGTATAAATGCACTAGATACTTTTGGAGTATCAGGAGGAACTACGGTATATTCTACAGTAAGACTTTACCATGACGTACTAGGAGATAATCCAGCAGATAACTCAACCAATAGAGCAGATGATGTTGAAGTAACGACAGTAACAGTAACAGGTACAGATCATGTATTTATAATAACAGATGTTGCAGGAGGATCTTATTATGTAGAAGTAGTAGATAGTGCAAGTTGTATGTCATTATCAGCATCAACAATAATTAATGCATTTGATGCTATTACTGATATTACAATTACTCAAGCAAAAGCAATTGATTGTACAACAGGAGATAATATCACTGTTAAAACATTAACAGATATTTCAAATGTTACTTATAACATTATAAGTGCACCAGCAGGTTATGTAGGATCAACAGTTGAATTAGTAGCATTAGGTACAAGTTCAGCAAGTTTTACAGATTTACCAACAGGAACTTATGAGATAACAGCAACACACCCAGTAACAGGTTGTGTATTCACAAAAGAATATACAGTAGATGCTGAACCAGCCTTTACAGCAATCGCAAATAACCCACAAACCACCTGTTTCGGAGTAAGTGGTGGAAGTATTGATGTAAGTTTTGATGTAAGTACACCATATACCTTAGGTTATGATTATGAAGTATTAACATCAGCAGGAGCCTCTTTAGTACCAGCAGTAACAGGAAGTGGAGTTGGAAATGTAACAGAAACGATAGCAGGTTTACCAGCAGGAACATATTATGTATCAATTAATATGAGTCCAAATACACCATTCTGTACGATTCAGACAAATGAATTTACAATAGTAGAGCCTACTGCAATTTTATCAGTAAGCGGAATAGTAGATCCAGGAGTAAGTTGTACAGGAATTTCAGATGCAACAATTACAGCAACAGGAGCAGATGGATTTGGCGGATATACATATCAGTTAGAAGTAACAGGAGCACCAAACGTTCCTTATAGAGCAGGAGATGTTTTTGCAACGAACTTAAATAACAATGTATTTACAGGTTTACCAGCAGGAAATTACACAATACGAGTACGTGATGTAAATGGATGTGAAGGAGCATCGGCAGATGTTGTAGTAGCAGCTCCAGTAGCAGTAACGTTTGGAGTTACAGAATTAGATAATTCATGTGATACCAGTGTAGGCGGAAGTATCGAAGTAACAGCAGCAGGAGGAACAGGAAGCTATACATATGTATTAACAAATAGTGGCGGAGTAGAAGTAGGAAATACAGGAGTAATAACAACTACGACACATACTTTTGCTAATTTATCAGCAGAAGTTTATACAGTAAGTGTAACCGATTCAAACGGATGTGCTGCACCAGCAGGAGCAGCGATAACGATAAGTGAAGATTTAGTATTTAGTTTAGCAACGACTAAAGATTTAACATGTTCAGCACCAACAGCAGGAACAGTTGTTATCACAGTAGCATCAGGATCTAACAATTATACTTATGAAGTCGCAGGACCAGTAGGATTTACAGCAATTCCAGCCGGATCAGCATTTATAAGTGGTCAAACATTTAGTCCAACAGTTACAGGTACTTATACAGTAACAGTAACAGATGAAGATGCATCACCAGCAGCCTGTCCAGTAGTAAGAACTATTGATATTGCAGCAGCATTACAACCAGTGTTTACGACAAGTGTAGTAGATGTGACCTGTAACGGAGGCGCAAACGGAAGTATAGCAGTTTCAGTAACAACAGGATTAACGCCATATACTTATAGTATTATTCAAACAGCCGGAGCAGGATTATTAGCAGGTCAAGCAACATGGGATGCAGCAAGCAGTTCATTTATAGCTGTACCAGCGGGAACCTATACAGTAACAGTTGAAGGTGATAATGGCTGTTCTACAGATGAGCTAAATATATTAGTAGAAGACAATCCATTATTAACGGTAACGGCACCATTAGATGTTCAATTTGCTTGTGCTGCGAATACAAATAATGTACAGAATGCGACATTAAGTATAAATGCACTAGATGGATCAGGAGTATCAGGAGGATCTACGGTATATTCAACGGTAAGACTTTACCATGATGTACTAGGAGATAACCCAGCAGATAACTCAACCAATAGAGCAGATGATGTTGAAGTAACGACAGTAACAGTAACAGGTACAGATCATGTATTTATAATAACAGATGTTGCAGGAGGATCTTATTATGTAGAAGTAGTAGATAGTGCAAGTTGTATGTCATTATCAGCATCAACAATAATTAATGCATTTGATGCTATTACTGATATTACAATTACTCAAGCAAAAGCAATTGATTGTACAACAGGAGATAATATCACTGTTAAAACATTAACAGATATTTCAAATGTTACTTATAACATTATAAGTGCACCAGCAGGTTATGTAGGATCAACAGTTGAATTAGTAGCATTAGGTACAAGTTCAGCAAGTTTTACAGATTTACCAACAGGAACTTATGAGATAACAGCAACACACCCAGTAACAGGTTGTGTATTCACAAAAGAATATACAGTAGATGCTGAACCAGCCTTTACAGCAATCGCAAATAACCCACAAACCACCTGTTTCGGAGTAAGTGGTGGAAGTATTGATGTAAGTTTTGATGTAAGTACACCATATACCTTAGGTTATGATTATGAAGTATTAACATCAGCAGGAGCCTCTTTAGTACCAGCAGTAACAGGAAGTGGAGTTGGAAATGTAACAGAAACGATAGCAGGTTTACCAGCAGGAACATATTATGTATCAATTAATATGAGTCCAAATACACCATTCTGTACGATTCAGACAAATGAATTTACAATAGTAGAGCCTACTGCAATTTTATCAGTAAGCGGAATAGTAGATCCAGGAGTAAGTTGTACAGGAATTTCAGATGCAACAATTACAGCAACAGGAGCAGATGGATTTGGCGGATATACATATCAGTTAGAAGTAACAGGAGCACCAAACGTTCCTTATAGAGCAGGAGATGTTTTTGCAACGAACTTAAATAACAATGTATTTACAGGTTTACCAGCAGGAAATTACACAATACGAGTACGTGATGTAAATGGATGTGAAGGAGCATCGGCAGATGTTGTAGTAGCAGCTCCAGTAGCAGTAACGTTTGGAGTTACAGAATTAGATAATTCATGTGATACCAGTGTAGGCGGAAGTATCGAAGTAACAGCAGCAGGAGGAACAGGAAGCTATACATATGTATTAACAAATAGTGGCGGAGTAGAAGTAGGAAATACAGGAGTAATAACAACTACGACACATACTTTTGCTAATTTATCAGCAGAAGTTTATACAGTAAGTGTAACCGATTCAAACGGATGTGCTGCACCAGCAGGAGCAGCGATAACGATAAGTGAAGATTTAGTATTTAGTTTAGCAACGACTAAAGATTTAACATGTTCAGCACCAACAGCAGGAACAGTTGTTATCACAGTAGCATCAGGATCTAACAATTATACTTATGAAGTCGCAGGACCAGTAGGATTTACAGCAATTCCAGCCGGATCAGCATTTATAAGTGGTCAAACATTTAGTCCAACAGTTACAGGTACTTATACAGTAACAGTAACAGATGAAGATGCATCACCAGCAGCCTGTCCAGTAGTAAGAACTATTGATATTGCAGCAGCATTACAACCAGTGTTTACGACAAGTGTAGTAGATGTGACCTGTAACGGAGGCGCAAACGGAAGTATAGCAGTTTCAGTAACAACAGGATTAACGCCATATACTTATAGTATTATTCAAACAGCCGGAGCAGGATTATTAGCAGGTCAAGCAACATGGGATGCAGCAAGCAGTTCATTTATAGCTGTACCAGCGGGAACCTATACAGTAACAGTTGAAGGTGATAATGGCTGTTCTACAGATGAGCTAAATATATTAGTAGAAGACAATCCATTATTAACGGTAACGGCACCATTAGATGTTCAATTTGCTTGTGCTGCGAATACAAATAATGTACAGAATGCGACATTAAGTATAAATGCACTAGATGGATCAGGAGTATCAGGAGGATCTACGGTATATTCAACGGTAAGACTTTACCATGATGTACTAGGAGATAACCCAGCAGATAACTCAACCAATAGAGCAGATGATGTTGAAGTAACGACAGTAACAGTAACAGGTACAGATCATGTATTTATAATAACAGATGTTGCAGGAGGATCTTATTATGTAGAAGTAGTAGATAGTGCAAGTTGTATGTCATTATCAGCATCAACAATAATTAATGCATTTGATGCTATTACTGATATTACAATTACTCAAGCAAAAGCAATTGATTGTACAACAGGAGATAATATCACTGTTAAAACATTAACAGATATTTCAAATGTTACTTATAACATTATAAGTGCACCAGCAGGTTATGTAGGATCAACAGTTGAATTAGTAGCATTAGGTACAAGTTCAGCAAGTTTTACAGATTTACCAACAGGAACTTATGAGATAACAGCAACACACCCAGTAACAGGTTGTGTATTCACAAAAGAATATACAGTAGATGCTGAACCAGCCTTTACAGCAATCGCAAATAACCCACAAACCACCTGTTTCGGAGTAAGTGGTGGAAGTATTGATGTAAGTTTTGATGTAAGTACACCATATACCTTAGGTTATGATTATGAAGTATTAACATCAGCAGGAGCCTCTTTAGTACCAGCAGTAACAGGAAGTGGAGTTGGAAATGTAACAGAAACGATAGCAGGTTTACCAGCAGGAACATATTATGTATCAATTAATATGAGTCCAAATACACCATTCTGTACGATTCAGACAAATGAATTTACAATAGTAGAGCCTACTGCAATTTTATCAGTAAGCGGAATAGTAGATCCAGGAGTAAGTTGTACAGGAATTTCAGATGCAACAATTACAGCAACAGGAGCAGATGGATTTGGCGGATATACATATCAGTTAGAAGTAACAGGAGCACCAAACGTTCCTTATAGAGCAGGAGATGTTTTTGCAACGAACTTAAATAACAATGTATTTACAGGTTTACCAGCAGGAAATTACACAATACGAGTACGTGATGTAAATGGATGTGAAGGAGCATCGGCAGATGTTGTAGTAGCAGCTCCAGTAGCAGTAACGTTTGGAGTTACAGAATTAGATAATTCATGTGATACCAGTGTAGGCGGAAGTATTGAAGTAACAGCAGCAGGAGGAACAGGAAGCTATACATATGTATTAACAAATAGTGGCGGAGTAGAAGTAGGAAATACAGGAGTAATAGCAACTACGACTCATACTTTTGCTAATTTATCAGCAGAAGTTTACACAGTAAGTGTAACCGATTCAAACGGATGTGCTGCACCAGCAGGAGCAGCGATAACGATAAGTGAAGATTTAGTATTTAGTTTAGCAACGACTAAAGATTTAACTTGTTCAATACCAATGGCAGGAACAGTTGTTATCACAGTAGCATCAGGATCTAATAATTACACCTATGAAATTGCAGGTCCAAGCGCAGTAATTGTTGCCGGAACAGCATTTATAAGTGGTCAAACATTTAGTCCAACAGTAGCAGGAACTTATACGGTAACAGTAACAGATGAAGATGCATCACCAGCAGCCTGTCCAGTAGTAAGAACTATTGATATTGCAGCAGCATTACAGCCAATGTTTACAGCTGTGGCAGTTATTGATGATATTTGTAATGGTAGTTCAGATGGTGCAATAACGATGACACCTGTTAATAATGGTATATCACCATTAACTTATACTATAGCTCCAATAGCAGGAACTTTAGATGTTGCAACAAGTACATTTGAAGATTTACCAGCTGGTATTTATACAATTACAGCAACAGGGACTAATGGATGTTCAAGTATTAGAAACGTAACAATTACTGAAAATGCTGATATTGATATTTCTGGAGCAGTTACAATAAGTGAGTTTGGTTGTACAACAGGAAATGAAACAAATAATGCTGTAGTGTCAGTAAATACTGTAGGAGCAGGAGGTACTGGTAATTTTGTAAGAGCAGTATTTGTATATGATAATGGTACACCTGGAGATACCACAGATGATCTTACTCAAGATAGTGGAGTATTTAGTTATACTGTTACAAATGAAGCAGGAGGTCAAATAACAGTTACTGTTTTTGACGATAATAATTGTTCAGACACAATAATAAGAACTATAAACCCTTTTGCAAGAATTACAGGGGTAACAGTTACGTCTCAAAAAGCAATTGATTGTAATAATGGTGAAGATATTATTGCAACATACAGTTCTACAATAGCAATAGCAAATGTAGAGTATAGACTGTATAATGATACAACAGGTTTATTATTGGAACCAATAAGAACAATTGATGGAGATTTCATTAGTTTACTAGCAACAGGAAATTATAGAATTGAAATTGAAAATACTGATACAAATTGTGTATTTACAGAATATTATACTGTAAATGAAACACCAGAATATGAGTTAATAGTTAATAACATTCAAAGAGCTTGTTCTGGAGGTAACGGAAGTGTCGATTTAATTTTTAATCCAAGCACACCATATGTTGATATTTATTCATATGAAGTTTTCAATGTAGGAGGAGTAACAACAGGTCAGATAGGTAATGGTATTGGAAATGCAGTAACAACAATAAATACGTTACCAGGAGGTGATTATTATATTGTTGTAAATATGCCAAATACACCTTTCTGTACAGTTACATCAGGTAATTTTACTATTGAAGAACCAGATAGTGTTCTAACGCTTTCAGAAGAATTAACATACTTAAAATGTAATGTTTTAACTTCTGGAGAAGTTGACTTAACAGCACAAGGAGGTTGGGGAGCTTATGAATATGAATTGATAAATACAACAACAAGTGTTACCATTCAAAACTTTGGTAATAATAATGTAATTACAGGTTTAGAAGCAGGTAACTATCAAGCTACAGTTAGAGATGCTAATAATTGTACAGTAGTGATAACTTTTCAATTAGATCCAGGTACTACAATAACAGGAAGTTATACCGTAACACCTAACGATTGTATTGGAGAGTATACAGCTACAATTGAAGCAATAAATGTTTTAGGGGGGCAATTACAAGATGCACCTATAAATTATATGTATGCTTTAGAATATCCTGACGGAACTAGAACAACAACTCAAGCATCACCAATATTTACTAACCTATCAGCAGGAGTTGGGTATTCAGTAATAGTGTCTGATGGTTATTCTTGTGACGGAAGAGTAGGACCTATTGATATAGTTGATCCAACTAAAACAATTGCATCAGCAAATATTACAGCAGATATTACATGTAATACAACACAGGCAACAGTTGAAGTATCAGGAGCAGGAGGAACAGGGCCTTATGAATTTAGTATTGACGGAGTTAATTTCTTAGCACCAAATGCTGGTCCAAATCATATATTTAGTGTAGGGGCAGGTGAACATCAGTTTTATGTAAGAGATACAGAGTCATGTATTTCAAATCCTAGAATAATAACAATTAGCTCATATATAGGCTTAACTGCAACTTTAGATACAGCATCGGCATTTATAACATGTAACGGAGATGCAAATGCAGTATTAAGTGCAAATGCAGAAAATGGTCTTGGTAATTATGAATACCAATTATTAGATGCATCAGATACTCCAATAGATGGTACTTGGCAAATATCAAATTCATTTTCAAATTTAGATGTAGGAACTTATAAAATTAACGTAAGAAGCACAAAAGGAGGAGAGGTTTGTAGTATTATAACAGGTCAGTATACAATTACTCAACCTCTACCATTAGTTGGAACCGCTGTAGCTACTCAAAATGTAACATGTTTTGGTAGTAATACAGGTATAATTACAGCAACAGGTCAAGAAGGTAATGGAGATTATGAATTCAATATTGTTTCTGAACCAAGTAGTCCTGAATACCCAGAAAACAAATATGTGAAAAATGGTGTATTTGAGAATCTAGGAGCTGGTGTGTATTGGGTAACTGTTAAAGATATTGTAGGTTGTATAAATGCACCTATAAGAGTAGAGATATTGGAACCAGATGAATTAGAAATAAGTTTGGTTAGTGTAACAGAACAAATTTGTTTAAGTAGTCCAACACCAATAATTACTGTTGATGTTCAAGGAGGAACACAGCCTTACTATATTAGTATTAATAATGTTGAGTTCGCAACACCTTATAATCAAAATCAAATAACAATAGGTGCTGCAGCAGGAATTGAAGCAAATACAACATATTTAATTAGTGTAAGAGATAGTGGAGGAGGATGCCCACCAAAATCAATAGCACCATTAACAACCATAGAATCTGTAGATTTAGAATTAACAGTAGATTTTGAATATACTTGTCCGACAGGAAATATAATCAAAGCAATTGTAGCTGATAAGTATAAGAATAACATGTCTTATAGTTTATACCTAGGAGGTGCATTAGTAACAACAAATACAACTGGTGAGTTTATTGATGTAGCCGCAGGTAATGGTTATACTGTTACAGCTACAGATACTGTAACTTCATGTTCAGAAAGTTTAGTGTCAGATCCTATTGATATTGAAGATATTCAAGCGTTAACAATGACAATTGATGATTCTCAGAAAAATAAGTTAATAGCAAATGTAGATTTTGGTTTACCTCCTTATAGTTTTACAGTTGATGGAGTTGACTATGAAGATGAAAATGAAATTGTAATTTTACAAACAAAAGATTATACGATAACGGTAACAGATGCTAGAGGATGTGAAGTAACAATAACTATAGAAGGAGTTTATATAACAATAACTGTATTAAACTTATTTACACCAGATGGTGATGGAGTTAACGATTTTTGGTATCCTTTAGAAGTAGAGAACTACCATAATTTAAAAGTATATATATTTGATAGATATGCCCGTGAAATAACTAAGTTTAGAGGAATGCAACAAGGTTGGGATGGTACCTATGATGGTAAACCATTACCAGCAGGAGATTACTGGTATACTCTTTATTACAATGAATTATCAGGAGAAGAGAAAAAACTAATGGGACACTTTACATTATATAGATAAAATGAAAAAGATATTAATAACAATAAGCATCATAATTTTTAGTGTAAAATCAGTAGCTCAAGAAATTAATTTACCTCAGTATATAAGTCACATGGCTGATAACCCTTTTTTAATATCTCCTAGTTATGCAGGTATTGGACCAGGGTTACAAATTAGGCTAAATGGGGTAAGTCAATGGATTGGGGTTGATGGTGCTCCTGATACACAATCATTAGTAGTTGAAGCTCGTATAGCTGATCGATTTGGGGGAGGAATAACTGTTTTTAATGATAAAAATGGAGCTACCTCTCAAAAAGGAGTTAAATTATCCCTTGCTAGTCATTTGACTTTAAGTGATTTTCATGATAGTTTTTTATCTTTTGGTTTAAGTTATAATTTTACGCAGTTTGGTATTGATACGTCTAAGAATAACTCAGGACAAGCTGTGGGAAATAGGTCAGCAACGAATTCTAATTTTGATGTTGGTATGTTATATCGTTATGAACGATTTAGTATTAGTTTAAACGCTAATAACATATTAAACAAAAAAGTAGAAAACTTAACGACAAATGAACCAGAAGCGTTAAGAAGATTTACAGCCTATTCTTCATATGTTTTAGCAAGAATTAGAAATAATATAGAAATTGAACCTTCTATTTTTGTTGAATATTATGAAGCTGATAAAAGATCTAGAACCGATTTAAACATTAAAGTGAGAAAAGGTATTAATGATGGATATGTTTGGGCAGGTTTAAGTTATACCTTTTTAAATGATCAGTTTTTTGTACCTAATGCAATTGCACCGCTATTGGGTATAAAAAAGGATAATTTATATATGTCTTATGGTTTTAGTATTAACATGAATGAAACACAAGATTTTAATTATGGAACTCACATGATTACACTTGGTTTTGATTATGAAAGAAGACCTAGTTTAGCTAGATGTACTCAAAAAATGATGATTTTTTAAAAATAATAATAGTATTATAATTAAATCCTCAAGCTAAAACTTGAGGATTTTCTTTTCTTTGCAATAATGGAAAATAATAATAATAAAGTATCAACCAACCTTAATAAATTTATAAGCAGCACAGGAGTTTGTTCTCGAAGAGAAGCTGAAAAATTTATAGCAGCAGGTAGAGTTACAATAAATAAAAATATTGCTCAATTAGGTAACAGGGTTTTTGATGGAGATAAAGTAAGGGTCGATGGTCGTTTATTAGAAGCCAAACCTAAAATACTTTACATAGCTTTAAATAAACCAGTGGGTATTGTTTGTACAACAGATAGTAAGGAGAAAAAGAATATTGTAAAATTTGTAGGTCATCCTGAAAGATTGTTTCCAATAGGGAGGTTAGATAAACCATCAGAAGGATTAATTTTTCTTACGAACGATGGTGATATTGTAAACAAAATTTTACGAGCAGGAAACAACCACGAAAAAGAATATATTGTTTCGGTTAATAAAATAATTACTGAAGAGTTTATTGCTAAAATGAGTAATGGAATTCCTATTTTAGGGACTATAACTCGAAAGTGTAAGGTTAAAAAAATAAATGATTTTACTTTTCAAATTGTTTTAACACAAGGGTTAAACCGTCAAATACGTAGAATGTGTGAGTATTTAGATTATGAAGTAACTAAATTAAAACGCGAACGTATTATGAATGTAACTTTAGGTAAATTAAAAGTTGGTGATTGGAGAGAACTAACGGTTGATGAGATGAAAGAGATTAATGAAATGATTTCTAGTTCCTCTAAAACAGAAGAAGCTTCAGTTACGGTTGAAAAGAAGAAAAAACCAAAACAAACAATTAAAAAGGAAGTTAAAAAACCAAACGATTTTAATCGGAAGAGTGCTTCTTTTAGAAAAAATTCTCCAAAATCAAATAAAAGTACAAATCAAAAATTCGGACGTAAGCGTAAATAGTTATAAGAAAAGTTATTCTTACATAGGGTTTAATAGAATATAATTGATACACGAGCTTCTAAGTAATAATTATTATGATTTTATTTACTTTTTCAATTCTTAAATAAGCGTATATTTGCCACTTATGCAATTCGATCTAAAAACAACCGACCCAAAAAGTAAAGCCCGAGCAGGAGTTATAACGACTGATCACGGAACTATAGAAACTCCAATTTTTATGCCTGTAGGTACAGTAGGTACTGTAAAAGGTGTTCATCAATCTGAGTTGAAAAATGAGATAAATCCCGATGTAATTTTAGGAAATACCTACCATTTATATTTACGACCTAAATTAGAAACGTTAGAAGCGGCAGGTGGTTTACATAAGTTTATGAATTGGGATCGAAATATCCTGACAGATAGTGGAGGATATCAAGTTTATTCTTTATCAGGAAGAAGAAAAATTAATGAAGAAGGAGTAAAATTTAAAAGTCATATTGATGGATCTACACATTTCTTTACTCCAGAAAATGTAATGGAAACACAACGTACAATTGGTGCTGATATTATTATGGCATTTGATGAATGTACACCTTATCCTTGTGATTATAATTACGCAAAGCGCTCTATGCATATGACGCATAGATGGTTGAAACGATGTGTAAATCATTTAGAAAAATTACCTTTCAAGTACGGTCATGAACAAACGTTTTTTCCTATTGTACAAGGAAGTACTTATAAAGATTTAAGAAAACAATCAGCAGAATATATCGCTTCAGTCGGGGCGCAAGGAAATGCTATTGGTGGGCTTTCAGTAGGAGAGCCAGCTGAAGAATTATATGCTATGACAGAAATTGTTACAGCTATTTTACCAGAAGACAAGCCACGTTACTTAATGGGGGTTGGAACTCCAATTAATATTTTAGAAAATATAGCTTTAGGTATTGACATGTTTGATTGTGTAATGCCAACAAGAAATGCTCGTAATGGAATGTTATTTACAGCTTATGGATCTATCAATATTAAGAATGAAAAATGGAAAAATGATTTCTCTCCGATAGATGATATGGCAATTACGTATGTAGATACTATGTATTCAAAAGCATATTTACGTCACCTTTTTGCAGCAAAAGAAATGCTAGGAAAACAAATAGCTTCTATTCATAATTTAGGATTTTATTTATGGTTAACAAGAGAAGCTAGAAAACATATTTTGGCTGGTGATTTCGTAGAATGGAAAGACAAGATGGTTAAACAAATGGACAATCGTTTATAAAATTTTTTCTTTTGAAAATACTAGATTGGTACATATTAAAACGATATTTGGTAACATTTTTATTTACCTTACTAATATTAATACCTATTGCGGTAGCTATTGATATTGCTGAGAAAATAGATAAATTTTTACGTGAAGAAAATTTAACTCTTTTTGAAGTAGTAAATGACTATTACAAGAATTTTATAATCTATTACGCAAATACATTTATGCCTTTGGCATTATTTATTGCAGTAATTTTATTTACATCAAAACTAGCAAATAACACTGAAGTTGTAGCTATTAACAGTTCTCAGATATCATTTACTCGCTTTTTATATCCATATTTCATTGGAGCTACGATTGTTTGTGTTTTGGCTTTATCAATGAATCACTTTTTTGTACCTTCTAGTAGTAAAACAAGAAAAGCTTTTGAGAGAGAATATTTAAAGAAGAAAAAATATGCAGACAAATCAATAAGAGAGTTTAGTTTACAACTAAATGATAGCACTTATATGTTTCTTCAAACATTTAATTTAAAAAGTAATTCAGGTAATTATTTTTCAACAGAAGTTTATGATGGAATTCAGTTAAAGTATCAACTAACGGCTGATAATATTAGATGGAACGAAAAAGACAGTACGTTTAAATTAAGTACATGGAAAAAAAGAAAAATATTTAAAGATCGAGATAGTATTTTTTCAGGGAATAGCTTAGATACTACTTTTGCTTTTACACCAAAAGATTTTAATTATAAAAATATTATGGCTCAAGAAATGAACTCTCCTGAATTAATAGAGTTTATTGAAATCTCAAAAAAAAGAGGGGTTAAAAACTTAAATGTTTATTTAGTTGAATTATATAAACGTACTAGCTTACCGATAGCTTGTTATATTTTAACTCTAATAGCTGTAGTTTTAGCTCATAAGAAAAGAAGAGGAGGAGTAGGTTTAAATTTAGCTCTTGGTATTTCAGTAATGTTTATTTATGTGTTTTTCTTAAAAGTAGCAGAAGTACTTGGTGGTGTAGCAGGTGCAAATGCACTATTAAATGTTTGGACACCTAATATTGTTTTTGGAGGGTACGCAATTTATTTATATATCAATGCAAGGAAATAAATTAAAAAATTATCTTCATTTACATTTCATTGTGTTTATTTGGGGGTTTACAGCAATACTCGGAGCACTAATTTCTATTGATGCTGTTCCTTTAGTATGGTACCGAATGTCATTAGCGGTAGTATTCATTGCTATTTATTTCTTTATTAGTAAAAAATCATTTAAAGTAGATAAAAAAGGACTCTTAAAATTTGTATTTTCAGGTATAATTATTGCAATACATTGGGTAACTTTTTTTAAAGCAATAAAAGTATCAAATGTTTCTGTTGCTTTAGTAACAATGAGTACAGGCGCTTTTTTTGCTTCACTTATTGAACCTGTTTTTTTTAAAAGAAAAATTAAACCAATTGAAATTTTATTAGGACTATTGGTAATAGTAGGACTTTATATTATTTTTAATTTTCAAAGTGAATATACGTTAGGAATTATTTATGCGTTAATATCAGCTTTTTTATCAGCATTATTTGCTGTTTTAAACGGTCTTTTTATAAAGAAATATGATGCTAATGTTATATCATTTTATCAATTATTATTTGGTGCACTAGGTATAACATTGTACTTATTATTTACGCAAAAATTTTCAATTCAATTTTTCCAAATATCAGTAAATGATTGGTTTTATTTAATCATATTAAGTAGTATTTGTACAGCATATGCTTTTATAGCTTCTGTGTATGTTATGAAATATCTAACACCATATACTGTAATGCTAACTATTAATTTAGAACCAATTTATGCTATTATTTTAGCACTAATAGTCTTTGGAGAGAAAGAACAAATGAGTGTCGAATTTTATTACGGTGCATTTATTGTTTTATTAGTCGTAATATTAAATGGTATTTTGAAAAATACAAGTTTAATCAAAAATAAATTTAAGAAAAAATAGCGTTTTAAGAAAAGTTTGAAAGCTAAACTTTACAATTTTTTAGTATGTTTGCCTTTGAAAACAACTAATATAAAATCAAACTATATATAATGGAATATTTAGATTTTGAATTACCAATAAAAGAGTTAGAAGACCAGTTGGTAAAATGTTTTGATATAGGAAAAGAAAGTGAGGTTGACGTTACTGCAACCTGTAATAAGATTGAGAAAAAGCTTGAAAAGGCTAAAAAAGACATATATAAAAACTTAACAGCTTGGCAGCGTGTACAATTATCACGTCACCCAAATCGTCCATATACATTAGATTATATTAAGGCTATTTGTGGTGATACTTTTATGGAGTTACATGGTGATCGTAATGTAAAAGATGATAAAGCAATGATTGGTGGTTTAGGTAAAATCGGAGATCAATCATTTATGTTTATTGGTCAACAAAAAGGGTATAACACCAAAACTCGTCAATATCGTAATTTCGGAATGGCTAACCCAGAAGGGTATCGTAAAGCTTTACGTTTAATGAAAATGGCTGAGAAATTCGGAATTCCTGTAGTTACATTGGTAGATACACCAGGTGCTTACCCAGGTTTAGAAGCTGAAGAACGTGGGCAAGGTGAAGCTATTGCTCGTAATATTCTTGAAATGACTCGTTTAAAAACACCTATCATAACAATTATCATTGGTGAAGGTGCTTCAGGTGGAGCAATAGGTATTGGTGTAGGAAATAGAGTATACATGATGGAAAACACTTGGTATACTGTAATTTCACCAGAATCATGTTCATCTATTTTATGGCGTAGTTGGGAGTACAAGGAACAAGCAGCTGAAGCCTTGAAGTTAACAGGTGAAGACATGAAGAAAATGACATTAATTGATGCTATTATCGAAGAACCCTTAGGAGGAGCTCATAGAGATAGAAGTGGTGCATTTAAGGTCGTAAAAGAACAAATACTAGCTGCATTTAATGAATTAAAAGATTTAAATGAAACAGAACTAGTTACCCAACGTATGGAGAAATATGCAAACATGGGGGTATATAAAGAATAATAGTAAAATAAATTAATTTTATTTTTTTTTAAAAAAAAACTTGCCTTTTAGGCAAGTTTTTTTAGTTTTAATTTTTAATTGAAAAACTAATAAAAATGAATAAAAAATTGATCCTTATTATTATATTTCTAATACCTTTAAGTATCCTATCGCAAGTAAGACGGCCTAAAAAGAGCTTTTTTCAGAATGTAGAACAGCGAGTTGGTCTTACTGATGTTAAATTAAATTATTACCGCCCTTCTATGAGAGGGAGAACTATATTTGGAAGTCTTGAAAAATATGGTAAAATATGGAGAACAGGAGCCAATAAAAATACTATTATAACTTTTAGTGAAAATGTAGAAATTGACGGAAAAGAATTAAAAGCAGGTTCTTATGCTTTGTATACTAAACCAAATATTGAATCTTGGGATATTTTTTTTTATACTGATATAGAAAATTGGGGAGTTCCTAAAGTATGGGACAATAATAAAGTTGCACTTAAAATAACGATACCTGTATTTAAATTAAATAGAGATATTGAAACGCTAACGATTAACATAGATAACATTAAAGAATCTTCAGCGAACCTCGGAATAATGTGGGAACGAACTTATATTTCAATTCCTATCGAATTTCATTTTAAAGAAGTGTTAGAAAGAATTACAAAAAAAGAATTAAGAAGAAATGCAATTGATTTTCATATTGCAGCAGTAAATTATCATGAAAGAGGTTATGATTTGGAGCAAGCTAAAAGATGGATGGAGCAAGCTATTTCGTTAAAAGATAAACCACATTTTTGGGACTATAGAGAATATTCAATTATTCTATCAAAATTAAAGAAATATAAAGAAGCAATTATAGCTGCAAAAAAGTGTATTCAATTATCTAAAAAAGTTGGTGATAACGGAAAGAATGCTATTAATTTAAGTGAAAAATCTATTAAAGAATGGCAAAGTAAAATATAGAAGCTGTAAATATACCTTAATAAAAAAGCAACCTAATTAGGTTGCTTTTTTATTAAGGTATATTTAAAAATTTATGAGTTTGTAAAGAAACGCGCCATTTCGGATGTTTCATTACATAATCTACAATTAACGGAGTCATTTGTTCTTTTTTACTCCATTCAGGTTGTAAAAAGAGTTGACATTTTTTTCCAACCTTTTCAGCTTGCTCTTCTGCAAATTGAAAATCATTCTTATTATGAATGATCATTTTTAACTCATCAGCCTCTTTATAACATTCTTTTGTAGGTAATTTAGTTTTCTTAGGTGATAAGCAAAACCAATCCCAAATACCAGAAAACTTATAGGCACCAGAAGTTTCAATATGTGTTTTCATTCCTTTATCTTGAAGCTCTTTAGTAATATAATCTAAACTCCACATTAAAGGTTCTCCACCAGTAATAACAACTGTTTTAGCATATTTCTTGGCATTTTCAACAATTAGGTCAGTTTTTGTAGGTGGGTGTAAATTAGCATCCCAACTTTCTTTCACATCGCACCAATGGCAACCAACATCACAACCACCAATTCTAATAAAATAGGCAGCAGTACCTGTATGTGATCCCTCTCCTTGAATAGTATAAAACTCTTCCATTAAAGGAAGCATTTCACCTTTTTTAATTAACTCTTGTACTTCTTTTTTCAACATAAGGCAGCAAAGATAGTTAACATTAAAATTTTTTGAATCATTTTTGTTACTTTTACGTGTTCTATCAATAAAAAGAATTGCAATAAAATGAGTAAAACCGAAGAGTTTTTTAATTATATAAACGAAGGATATAAAAGTAAGGGAGATTTTATCACCTTGGGAGCGGGTATGTTAGGTGAAGAAACGGTAACTAATGCCTTGGTAAATATTCCTTTAAAAACATTGAATCGTCACGGATTAATTGCAGGAGCAACAGGTACAGGTAAAACGAAAACGTTACAAGTATTGGCTGAAAATATGTCTGAAAAAGGGATTCCTGTACTGTTAATGGATGTTAAGGGTGATTTAAGTGGATTAGCACAACCAAGCCCTGGGCATGCTAAAATTGATGAACGTCATGAAAAAATAGGTATTCCTTTTAATGCAACGAAGTTTCCGATAGAGATTTTATCAATATCTGAGCAAGAGGGAGTGCGTTTAAGAGCAACTGTATCAGAATTTGGACCAGTTTTATTATCTCGTATTTTAGATTTAACAGAAACACAGTCGGGAATTGTTGCAATTATTTTTAAATATTGTGATGATAGTAAATTACCTTTATTAGATTTAAAAGATTTTAAAAAAATTCTTCAATTTGTTACAAATGAAGGAAAAGAGGAAATTCAAGAAGAATACGGACGAATTTCTACAGCTAGTACAGGAGCTATTCTTAGAAAAATAGTAGAAATCGAGCAACAAGGAGGAGATTTGTTTTTTGGTGAAAAATCATTTGAAGTTGATGATTTAACACGTGTAGATGAAAACGGACGAGGATTAATATCTATTTTGCGATTAACAGATATTCAAGATAAACCAAAATTGTTTTCAACTTTTATGATGCAGTTATTGGCAGAAGTATATGAAACGTTTCCAGAACAAGGAGATAGTGACAGACCAGAGTTAGTTATTTTTATTGATGAAGCACATTTGGTTTTTGAAGAGGCTTCAAAAGCATTGTTAAGTCAAATAGAAAGTATTGTAAAGTTAATTAGGTCGAAAGGAATTGGATTGTATTTTGTAACTCAAAACCCTAAAGATGTACCGGAAGATGTATTAGCACAATTAGGAATGAAAATTCAACATGCATTGCGTGCTTTTACCGCTAAAGATAGAAAAGCGATTAAATTAGCAGCAGAGAATTACCCAGATTCAGCATATTACGAAACAAAGGAAGTTTTAACACAGTTAGGTATTGGTGAAGCTTTAGTTTCGGTATTAAATGAAAAAGGAATTCCTTCTCCATTAGCAAGAACTATGTTACGAGCACCAATGAGTAGAATGGATGTGCTTACTGATAGAGAAATTAAGCAGGTTTTAGACAATTCAAGATTAATACCTAAGTATAATGATATTGTAGATAGAGAAAGTGCTTACGAGCTATTAAAAGAGAAAATAGAAAAAATTAATAAAGAAAAAACTACTGAAGCTCGTAAAAAAGAAGAAGATAAAACAAAACGGAGATCGTCATCAACAAGAAGTAGAAGTACACGACAAAACCCGATAATAAAAGTACTAACAAGCGCAACTTTTATAAGAGCTGTTTTTGGAATTTTGAAAAAAGTATTAAAGTAAAACAAATAGAGTATATAAACGTTTAATAAAAAATAACCCAATCAATCAACAATAAGATGAAAAACATAACCAAATCCATAGTGTTCGCTTTAATTTCAGTCGTATTTATACAGTGTGGAAACAATACGTACGATATTTCTAAAGGTAAAGTAGGTGCACTAACTATAAAAACAACAATGCAAGAGGTTGATGGAATTTTTGCTAAAGATTCTATAGTAAAAGAATTGAGCGAAGGAGCCAAAGGGAATAATTTTTTTCAAGAAGATGATAAGTATATGATTTTTGAAAAAGGAGGGAAGCATTTACTAACAATTATACCAAAAGAGCAATTAGATTCAACATCAACAATAAAAAGTATTGAGATTTTTGATGAACGCTTTAAAACAAAAACAGGTTTAAACATTAATTCTACATTCCAAGAAATTAATGCGAACAATAATATAAGTAAGGTTGAATCTTCATTTTTATCAGCAACTTTATTTATAGATGATTTAAATGCTACGGTATCTATTGATAAAGAAGAGTTAGGTTTAAAAGACTTTAGTACTCAAAAAGTAAGTAAAGAACAAATACCTGATTTGGCAAAAATAAAATCACTAACCATTTGGTTTAATTAAGATAAAAAAACCGAAACATTTGTTTCGGTTTTTTTTATGCTAATTTTAAAAATAATAGCTATTAAAAGTAGCATTGTAGCAAAATTCATTCAGATAATATTTACTTTTTCCAATTTATACTAATATCGTCTGTTACTGGGTTTATTTTTAAACTAAAATATTTATTCTGCTCATTAGGGGTTAATATAATTTCTTTATTATCAAAAGTTTTTATTTTCACAAAACTTACATTAGGTCTTTTCCCATCAACAGGTTCTGGAAGTTTAAATAAAGTAGGGTTAACTGTAGAGACATTTTGAGTATTTGTAATTAAATCGTTAACCTCATATTTAATTTCAAATTCTTTATAACTAAATGTTAAGGTAGACCTACCACCTCCACCATATGGTTTTTTATCTGATTTACAACTAATACGTCCTATAGTTTGCTGTTCTGTTTTAGAAGTAAAACGATAGCCACCACCATATCTTTGATACCAATTGTTAATTACAATTGAGTTTTTATCGAAGCTTCTTCCATTAACAGGTAAAATATTTATAGCAGTACTTTCTCTCTCTTGATCTCCTTTCCAATTACTCGAACCGGTACTACAATTGTATGTTCTTTGCTGAGTATAAAATATTTTTTCAGGTAACTCTTGTTCATAAAAAGCTTGTGCAGTTCCTATATTTAAAGGAGTTAACGGTATTATAAATTTATCTCGTCTTTCTCTTTTACGTTTAAATAATCCTATCTTCCATTTAAAGACTATTTCACCAATTATATAGTTTTTATCATCATTTTTTTTTATAAAAGCTGAATCAATAATAAAATTTAGTTTAGTGTTATTTGAAGTAGAAGGAAGTATTTTATTTCCATTAATTTTTGCGAAAACTTCATAAGGTCTATCAAAGTTTTTACCAGTAGCACTAAAAGAATAATCTTTATCATAATTGAGTACAAATACACCAGTATTATATTTGAAAATGTTAGGTTCTCGGTTCTTACCAAAAAAATCATCAATTACCTGGGTTACACGTGTCGCAATAACATCAATATTTTCAATATTTTCTTTTATAGCTTTATTAAAATCATCTTTTAGGGATAAGATTTGATTATAAAGACCGAGTTGTTTTTCTCTTAAAATTTTATCGGTATTACCAATCGTTTCGTTAATATCTTTTTTTAATCTAGCGGATATTGATAATATCATATTACCGGTATTTCCAATACTATTTGTAATTAAATTATCTACAGAGTTTATTTGACTTGTTATTGATTTGTCTAATTCATCTAAAGCCATTAAAGCCGTTGCTCCACTAATTTGAGCGTATGAAAGTGATAAGGTAAATAGTGTGAATGCTAAAGTTAAAATGTTTTTCTTCATAATATTTAGTTTTAATTGGTTATGAATCAAAATTATAAATATTAAGGAAGTGCTTTTATCCTTATAAATAGGTAATTTAAAATTGATACTTTTTATCAATAGCGTATTTCACCAATTCGTTGCCCCCTTTTAAGCTAAGTTTACGAATCATATTTTTTCTATGAGTATCTACCGTCGTTTTTGCTATGAATAATGCTTCAGCTATCTCTTTAGAGGTACTACCGTTAGCAATTAATTGTAGTATTTCTTTTTCTCTATTTGATAATACAATTTTTTCAGATTTACCTATTGTAACGTTTTCATTTATATAATCATTCATGAAATTAAAAGCGACGTTTGGGTCAAAAAAAGTATCACCATTAGCTATAGTAACAATTGCTTTTGATAGCATTTTAATTCCTGAATTTTTAAGTAAATAACCAGAAGCTCCAGCATCTAACATTTGTTTTATTGCTTCAGGTTGATCAAACATAGTTAACGCGAGTACTTTAATATGCGGGAATTGAGTTTTAATTAGCTTAGTGGCCTGAATACCGTCCATTCTTGGCATGCGAATATCAGTAATAACCAATTTAGGTTGCTTTAAACTAACAAGTTTAACTAAGTCTTCACCATTATTAACTGTTCCAATAATATTGATGTCTTCATCGTATTCAAAAAAAGATTGAACACCATCAATCAACATTTGATGATCTTCGGCCATAGCAATAGTTATCATAATTTATGTGTTTTACCCAAAGATAATAAATGTTGTTTTTTTTAATATACTTAGTATTAGGTATATGTTATATCACTGGAATATCCATAATTATAGAAGTTCCTTTGCTTATAGTAGAATCTACATTAAAAGTACCATTCAAGTATTTTATTCTGGTTTGAATAGAATTAATTCCCATTCCTTCTTTTAAGGTTGTTTTATTATAGTTAAAGCCTTTGCCATTATCTTCAACAATAATATTTAAGTTTTTATCGAATAAAGAAATATTAATAGTTGCTTCAGTAGCATTTGCGTGCTTAATAATGTTGGTTATAAGCTCTTGTATTAGTCTAAAAATGGTAATTTCTAAGTTGTTATCTAACCTTTTATTTAAACCAAAATCTAAAACATGAATATCAATTTTATTAGCATCTGATATTTTCTCAGCCATAATTTTTATAGCTACTAATAAACCTTTATTCGCAATAACCCCTGCATTTTTAGCATGGGCAATGCTGCGGACTTTTAAGTAAGTTTCGTCAATCAAATTTTCAGTTTTCTCATAGAGCTCATCTTGATTAAAATGTTTTTTTTCTCTATTCAGTTTTAAGTTTTCAAAATGCAGTTTTAAAGTAGCTAATACACTACCAATGTTATCATGTAAATCTTCGGCAATTCGTATGCGTTCTTTTTCTTGCCCTTTAATCATAGCATTAATAGCCATGATTTCTTGTTCTTTAAGTAAGGTTAAGTTTTTTTGCTTTTCAAGTTCTTTTTGTTGTTCTGCAAGTAAACGTTTCTTTTTGGAGTTTTTTAGAAAAAGAAAACCTGTAGTTCCTACTAAAAATAGGAATACTAATGTACCATAAAATAAATTTTTACTTTGTCTTATTTTTTGTTTACTGATTAAGTTATTTTGTTTTAATTGTAAATTTTCTTTTTCTTTTTCTACTACTTCGTGTTTTGTGTCAAGCTCTGTAATGGCTATATTTTGTTGTTTTGTATTTAAACTATCTTTATATGAAATGTAATCTTGTTGGTAATTGTATGCTTTTGGGTAATTACCTAGCTGTTGATAACAGTGAGCTAATTTTTTATATATTATTTTTTGATACTTTAAATTGTATTGAGAAAGGTTTAATTCTTTTGCTTTTTTAAGCATTTTTATAGCCTTATGGTATTTTTTTTGTTTTTGATATAAGTTGATAAGGTTTATGTATATACTAACTAATTTATCAGGATTGTTTATAGAAGTTGAGTTTAAAGCTTTGTTTAGGAAGTGATTAGCAGAATCTGGTTTTTTAATCGAGTATAATAAACCAAGATTAATATAAGCGTTTTGAGCATAGTCTCTTCTATTAATTTTTAAACATAATTTTAAAGACTCTTTATAATATTTTGCAGATTTTGTTGGTGAATTTTGATTGAAAAAATAGGAGGCAAGCCTGTTTTTTGTTGCAATAATATTTATTGTATCTTTTGTTTTATAGCATAGGTTTTCTTTTAAATATTGTAAAGGGTTTTTATTTAATTTTTTCTGAGATCTAACAATGTCATATAGTTTTATGTTACAAATAAAAACACTGTCAAACTTTTCTCTTTTTAAATATTTTTTTTTTGCTTTTAAGATATATTTGTAGGCTAGGTAAGCTTTATTTAGTTTAATAGCTTTAATTCCCTTGTTAAAGTAAATATAAGAAGAGTCTTTTTTAATTTTTGTTGTAGAAGAAAATACTGTTAAAGAAAATAAGACTAAAACAGTATTTATAAATAATTCTTTTCTAATTTTAATCATATTTTTATGGCCCAACAACAATTACTCCTCCTCCAGCTTCTTCTGGTGTAAAAGGAAATGTTTTAGGTGTGTATGGAATATCACTATTATAAGTTATTACATGTAATATTTCAATATTATCTAAAGAAGGAGTATCATAATTAGGTGATATATCATCAATATTAAAATCACCTTTCAGAATAAATTTTTTGCTGTTATTCCTTATACGATCATTTCTGTTTTTATCTTTAATTTGCAATATTAAAATATGGTAAAAGCCAAAATTGTGATAGAAAGCATCAGAAACTTCAAATGTAGAAGTGTCAATAGGAGTTTCTATATGTATTATTTTTTTTTGAGGAGTGAAGTAACTAATTCCTTTTTCAACATCAAGGTTTTTTTTGTGCACAGAATGTTGATGAGTACTAATAGGAATAGATTTAAATTTCTTTGTAATTGAATTACACATATTGTAATGTTTTTAGGTTAATAATATACAAATATGAGTAAGAAAAAAATGATATAACTACTTACAAATAGGTATTTTAAACTACCTAAATATAAGTGAAATTAAGATAAGGTAAAAATGGTTAACAAAACACCTAAAAGAATTGCTGTAAACTTTTGAAAATTAAATTTATGATTTTCTGAACTTTCAAAAAGTATAATGGTAGAAATATGAAGAAATACTCCAATGATTAAAGCCGTTATTTCGGTGTGATAATCATTAAAAAACGGCACTTTATCAGAAACTAAGATTCCTAAAGGACTCATCAAAGCAAAGAAACTTAAAAAGAAAATAATAATTAGTTTGCTGTAGTTTGTATGTAGTAAGAAAGTAGTTAAAACAATTGCGATAGGAATTTTATGAACAATAATAGCCCAAAGTAAATTATCTCCAGCGTGGTGTATTGGTAAGCCTTCAGAAAAAGCATGAATACATAAACTAATAAATAATAGCCAAGGAAATTTTGAAGTATCAGAATGTAAATGAATATGCCCGTGTTCTGCTCCTTTAGAAAAAGATTCTAAAACAGATTGAATAATAATACCTACTAAAATTAAAATTCCAATTTTTTTAGAATTTTGTGTATATATATAAACTTCGGGTACTAAATGTAAAATAGTAACCGATAACAAATAAGCCCCACTAAAGGCTAATAATAAACGTACAAATTTATTATTTGGTTTTAAAACTAAAACAAATAAAGAACCTATTAAAACAGCTACTATTAATAAAATATAACTCATTCAGCAATTAAAATTAATCTATCAGATGTGTTTTTATCAAAATTATTTAAACCATAATCACCAAAAACATGTTTTATTTTTAAATTAGATTCTTTAAAATACGTTTGCATTTTATCTAAAGTTAAAAATTTTACCTGTTCAGTATATACATGATTTTTTTCATCAGCAATAAAAGAGATATGTTTTAAAATAAAACCATTTTTAATTTCTCTTTTAATATGAAATTCAATACCGTCTATTGTTTTTACTTCCTCTGTAACTAAAGTAGCTTTTACCTTTTCAACATTCAAAAAATCTAAAACGAATACGCCATTTTCATTCAAGCCGTTTTTTATACTTTTTAAAATAGCAATATCTTCATTGTCATCATCAAAATAACCAAAGCTCGTAAATAAGTTAAAAATAGCATCGTATTTGTGTTTTATAGGATCACGCATATCCCAAACTTCAAAATTAAGAGACTCGTTTTCAGATTTTTTAGCGTGTTTAATACTATTACTACTTAAATCACCACCTGTAACTTTATAACCTAAAGAGTTTAAAAATACAGCGTGTCTTCCTTTACCACAGGGTAAATCAGCAATATGGCTTGATGCAGGTAATTTTAAAAACGAAGTTATATTTCGCATAAAAAACTGAGCATCAGCATCATTTCTATGTTTGTATAATGTATGATAATATGAGGTGTCGAACCACGAAGTAAACCAGTCTGTTGTTTTCATAATTATAAAGTCTGCAAAAATACATAAATCTTACGTTTTTTATATTGAAACAAGAAAAGATTAACATCAACCCAAAATTAACTGTATTTTTGCAATGAAATTTTACAGTTACATGGAGAAAGATTTTAAAATGACTGCTATTACTATGGCAGGTTTAGAGGGAGTATTAGTAGATGAACTAAGAAAACTTGGTGCTCAAGACGTTAAAGAAGGAATACGTAATGTTACTTTTAAAGGAGATACAGGGTTTATGTACAAGGCAAATATTGCTTTACGTACAGCTATTCGTATTTTAAAACCAATTAAAAAGAGTAAAATTTTTGATGAAGAAGATTTATACGAAGCAATACAACGTGTAAAATGGGATCGTTATATTGATGTTGATGGAACTTTTGCTATTGGAGCAGTTGTTAATTCTAAAAACTTTACAACGAATTCACATTATATTAGCTTAAAATCAAAGGATGCTATTGCTGATTATTTTATGCACAAGTATAAGAAGCGTCCGAATGTAGATTTAAAATACCCAGATGTTAAAATACATATTCACATTCATAACGAATGGTTAACTATTTCATTAGACTCATCTGGTGATTCACTTCATAAAAGAGGGTATAGGAGCGCAACCAATATTGCGCCAATTAACGAAGTATTAGCGGCAGGACTTGTTTTATTATCTGGTTATAAAGGGGAAGAGAATTTTATTGACCCAATGTGTGGTTCTGGTACTATATTAATAGAAGCAGCAATGGTTGCTAATAATATACCTGCAAATATTAATCGTAAACATTTTGCTTTTGAAAATTGGAAAGATTACGATGAAGAGCTGTATTTTGTAATTCAGGATGCTTTATTGAAAAAAATTACAAGCTCACATTTTAAAATTATGGGGTTTGATAAAGCTCCATCAGCGGTTACCAAGGCTAAACAGAATATTATTAATGCCAATTTAGAAGAATTTATAGGTATACATCATGTAAACTTTTTTAACTCTAAAAAAGAAGTATTTGGTAAAACAACAATTTTATTCAACCCTCCTTATGGTGAACGTTTAAATATTGATGTAGAAGAGTTTTATAAAAAAATTGGTGATACCTTAAAACATAATTATCACGATTCAACAGCGTGGATGATTACTTCTGATACTGAGGCGTTAAAACATGTTGGTTTACGAACATCTAAGAGAATACCGCTTAAAAATGCTGATTTAAACTGCCGTTTCGTAAAATATGAATTATATGAAGGGAGTAAAAAAATAAAGAACGATTTAGAGTCTGAGATAGATGAATAATAAAACGACCCTTAAAGAGTATTTAACTTTTTGAGGGTCATTTTTTTGTTGTAAAATAATTATCCTAGTTTGCTTTATTTAAAAATAAAGAATTACACAATTGAGAAGTTTCTTGAGTATATTTATCAACATTAGATAGTACTATAATACCTTTTTTTAGATTTTTATCAAGCATTAATATCGAAGTAAACCCGCCAGTACCTCCATCATGAGTAAGTAAAGTAAAACTTCCATCTTCAATAATAGCCCAACCTAAGCCAATATAAGTGTTGTTTCCTTTACCAAATGTTTTTTTCTGTGGATAAATTGTAAACGATGTCGTTTTCAAAGTTTTTACGAACAAATTTTTCTAAATCCTTAACTGAAGATTTAATAGAGCCTACACCTGATGCTACTTCATCTAAATTCCAATAAGGAACTATGTTGCCACCTTTATCTCTTCCTTCTATTAATTTATCTGAATCAATATTTTCTAGTAATGTTGTAGAGTTGTCCATATTCAAAGGTTTAAAAATTATATTATGTAGTAACTGCTCATATGTTTTTTGTCTTTTTTGAGCCAAAATATATCCTAACATTCCTGTCCCTAAATTAGAATATAAATACTCTAAACCACTTTCTGAACTTAAAACAAGATCATTTTGTAAATAACTTTTTAAGTTATCTAATGTGTAGGTAGCATAAGGATCACTTGCATTGTATCCTTTTATTTCACCAACGTTTGTTGGTACAACAGGTAAACCAGAAGTGTGGTTTGCTAGTTGTAGTAGTGTAATATCTCCACCAGTTGGAATTGAAAAATAAAATTGACTACTTAGGGTTTCTGTTAAAATAGCTTCATTTGTTGTAATTAGCTTTGATAAACAAATGCTTGTGAAAATTTTAGTAATAGATCTAATTTCAAAAATATTATCCGAATTATTGGTTACTTTTAAAGTATTCTTATCGTTTATTACACCTATATATTCAGTAGATTCATTGTCTATAATTGCAATAGCAACTCGACTATTTAAAGGTAAGTTAGAAAGGTTTTCTTCAATTATTTTTACATATTCTTGGTTAGCAATATCCTTTTTTAATGTACTCGATATAGGTATTGGATCTTCAGTACAGCTTATGAAAAAGATAGCTATTAAAAGAAGGTAAATTTTAATGATTTTATCGATTGTTTTTGATAATTGTAATGTTTTAAAGTATTCATGCTTTTTTTAGTTTTGTTTAAAGGTTATTTTGAAGCAAAACTATATGAATAGGCACTTTTTGAGGTTTCAATTTGTTGAAAATGAACAAATCGGGACTTATTTTTCTAGATGTTTACGATCATTTCTGCAAATATTTTAAATGAATTATGATTTTTTTTTGAATAAAATACACATTCACGTCCAATTATTCTTTAGCTTATTTTTTTGTTGGCAAACGTTTTTACATTTGAAGATTTGATTTTAAATCCGAAATTTTTATGTGTTGCCATTATACTTTTTTACCTTGATAAGGTATTCTGCTTAATTTAATTAGAGTTTTGAAATATGTAATTTATTATTATTGAGTAATTGTCCAATCGTTTATTATTTTAAAATATATTTTAAGAGTGAAGTTCTCTTTTCGTTTTACCTGTAATAAGTTAATCATTAAGTTTCCTTCAATTAATTGTTCTCCTGTTTCATAAATTTTAGTAGAATTATCTAAATCTTTAACAGATTTGAAGGTGATTTGATTACCTTTATTTGGAACGACTATAAAACGGTCTTTAATGTCTTTCAACCTGTTAAATTCTAATGCTTCTTCATAGGTTTTCATACCTAATGCTCCTGAAAAATTAAAAAACAATTGAATCGTCTCCTTTGGTACCAATACTTTTAATCTTATATATTCCTATATTTAGTTTAAGAGAACTGCCTTTACGATTAAATAAAAATGAAATTTCAAGGTCTTTTTTTGTGGCATCTTATTATCAAGACCAACATTAAATGATGTAAATACAAAACCTTTCTTTACTACATCAGAACTGGTCATACTGTACTTATGCGTTTTCCCTTTATTGTTAGCTAATTCTATTTTGCAATAACCTAATTCAGAATTGTTATTTTCTTGTAATTCGTTTTTTGTTTATTGTGTTTTTAACTTTTTGATTTTTTACAAGAAGATAAAAAGGCTACTATTTCTAGTGCAAATATTTTTTTCATTTTTTTTTAGTTCTTAAAATACACAAAGGTCTATTTTTAATGTCTCGTCCTAAAATACAGCTACAGTTAATTAAATTTAAACGGCATTTAGATACATGTAATTAGATGTTTTGTATTCTAAAGATAAATGTAATCTTTTATTTAAGTACTAAAATAACTGTTTTGATATACTGCTTAAGTTAGCTATAGGTTTTATAACGTGCTTTTGAAAAAATTCAATGCTAATTTCAATGTTTTTTCGTGTATTTCCTTTCTGTCCACGGTTGAATTGTCAATGGTTATTTCAGGTGCTATTTCTTTTCCAAAATCTGTTGGTTGGTTTAAAAACACATAGTGCTCAACATTCTTGTTAAAAAGATAGATTTTACTGGTTTTGATTAAAATATGATATTTTTCAGCATTTTTTTTAACAGGTGCTACCAAATCTCCTTTTCCTGCTACAATAAAAACCGGTGCAGTAATTTTGTTAGTTTGCTCTTTGGAATGGAATCCAAATCCAATTGCTGGTGCCATTACGAAAAATGCCTTTATTCTGTCATCTTTTACGAAGTCTTTGTACTTTTTGTAAGATGAAATAATAAGACTGTCATTTTCAAAATCTATAATTTCTTCTGTTTTAGGGAATTCGGAAGGCATTTCCCTGTCCTTCGATTTTTCATTTTCCCTAACTGTTCTGTCTACATAACCACCTGCCAATGCGATATTGGTATAACCACCCAAAGAAAAACCAACTCCGCCAATTCTTGATGTATCTATTTTAGTTCCAATTTCATTGTTTTTTAGAACTTGCGTAAGAACATATTGTACGTCAATTGGTCTTTCCCACCATTTTACGAACTCTCTCGGTATTTTGTTAAAAGTAGAATTTCCGTAATGGTCGAGCGAAACAACTATGTAACCTTCTTTTACCATTTTTTCGATAAACCAAGTCAATGAAAATCTGTTTCCTCCAGTTCCGTGTGAGATTATTAGTAACGGAAATTTTTCATTAGGAATAGTTGCGTTTGGAATTGTTTCGATGGCTTTAAAAAGTTTTTTTTGACTTTTTTTCTGTTCTTTTTTTGTTAAAGTAGCCAAAGTCGGATACCATATTTCGGTAGACAATGGTCGACTTCTCGATTCATCTAGAAACGTTACTGATCTTTGGCCTATTCTAAAGATCCTTTCTTTCTGTTTTGTACAAGAAAAGGATAAGAATATTATGAGAACAATTATTGGTAAATTTTTCATTTATTGGTTTTTAACTCAATCTAAAGACAAATGAAAAAGTTAATCGTTACAGTGTTTCTTTAAATTATTAGCTAAGGTTACGCATAAACGGTTGTTTTAATGTCGTTTATACCTTGTTGTACTTTGTTTTTATTAATAAGTATAATTAAAGTATTCGATGTCTTTTTTACATTTTTCAGCAATTAAATAATGGCTTTTGTCTGTGTAAAATGCTTTATAGTCTTTAGGACTAGCAGCATTCACATGAGGGATTTCTGTTAATTGTATATTGAATTTATTAACAATTGTTCTAATCTCATTATTAAGGTTTTCGTAACGAAATATGTTATCTGCTATAAGCTTACCTTTTTTATTGGTAAAGTAATCCAGAGAATTATAATGAAAAAAAGATGAGCCAAAGTCAGATGCATGATCACATTCTATGAATTTTTCAAATCTAATTCTCTCTTCTGCAAGGCTTTTTCGATTGTTAAGTTGAATCAATGAATACCATGAAAAAATACGTTCCCAAGGATTTCTCGTAAAACCAAATTTGTAATAATCATTGTAATTATCAAATAAATCACTACTTACAGTCATTGCATTACTGTGCTGGGAAAAAGTTTCAAAATTGTCATCTAAATTTTGCCTTAAAATATTACTAAAACTAGTTCCCGCAGTTCTATGTGTATGAATAAAAATTAGTTTTTTTTTGTGTGAAATAATCATTATCAGAATTCAGTTTTAAATGTCTTGTACTGAAATACGGCTACAGGTTAAAATTTATTTTACGCTGATAATTTGTATACCATATTCAGTATTTATAACCTAAAGATAAATGTATTCTTACTTCATTGTATAAATTAATTACACTTTTTGCAGCTCTCTTTGCATGTGCTACGTTTTCAAAGGTTTGATCGAGATAAAACTTGTCTTTTAATATTCCGTTTACACGTTCTGCCATTGCATTTTCTGTTATTAAAGCTAGATAACAAAAGCCTTTTACTGTTCTAATGTATGTTATGTCAGACACCCAAACTTGGTTAGTTCTATTAACTTCTAAGTCTTTTATGATGTTCTTATATTTATAAAAACGATGATAAGAGTTAGTAGTTCTGGCGCTGTTTTTTCTTCTAAGTGTTAGCATTTTGTGTTTTCTAAGCACTTTAAATAAAGTATCTCTACCAACTTTTAATATTATCATTAATAAACTCTTTATCTAGAGATCTAATAAGTTTACGCACACCTTCTCTAGGAAGAGATTTGCGCCTTTTTCTAACAATGTTTAAAATCTGTTGTTCCAGTTCTAAACGCTTATCAGCTTTAGATTTATAATACGCATCACGTTTAAGCCCAAAACAATGAGTTATAGTTGTTAAAGAAGCAAATCTCTTAGATTTCTCTTTAGCTTTGATTAAGGCTTTATACTTAGCTTTTTTTTTAGTTCAATAACTGATTTATAGCCAAGATCTTCAGCAGCTACTTCAAGATAAGAATCCTGTACCATAGCATCTAAATCCTTTTTGAGTAGTAGCTTTTTTAGTTGTTCAATTTCTTTTTGAAGTCCTTTAATTCTAGATATTTCGTCTTTAGTTTCCACTTTTACTCTGGTGTTCATTAAGTCTTTACGATTGTACTTTTTAATCCACACATTTACTGTTGTAGGTGCAATAGAGTAGAGCTTACAAAGTTTGCTCTTTGTATGTTTTCCGATTGTAAGTTCTGCTAAAATTTTTAATTTAAAAAGTTCACTGTAACGTCTAATTACTTTGTCATTTCTGTACATAATGTTTAAAATTATGTAGCCGTCATTTCAGGACGGGTCATAATTATTGCTAACGTGTTTCTTTAGTTTGTATTAAATATCTTTAGATAGAAAAAGAGGAGAACTATAACGTGTTTTAGATTTCAAGCTCCAGTACACGTACGAGTCCTCTGTTTCTATAAAGTTGCCAAGAACCATTTGGAATACCAGGAGTTAAATCTCCCGATAAAGGAAGTAGTTAAAGCAACAAATTTATTCACACTAAATGTAAAAATATGAAAAATTACAAAGAAGTCGTAGGAATTGATGTGTCAAAAAAAAAAATTGATGCTTATTGTTATCATGCCCAGTCTCACAAGGAGTTTAAGAACGATATCGTAGGATATAAAAGTTTAATAAAATGGGTTTTAAAAGCAACAAAAGGGGTTGATGTTTTTTATTGTTTTGAGAATACAGGATATTATTCTTTAAAATTTGCGCTTTATCTACATAGTCAGAAGATTGTTTATGTTGAAGAGAGTCCCTTAAAAATAAAGCGATCATCAGGAATTGTAAAAGAAAAAACAGACCGTCTAGATGCAAGTTTAATAGCCCGTTATGGGTGGATTTACAGAGAAGAATTAAGTCCAAGTACAGTAAAAAGCACAGCTCATCTAGAGCTTGGAAGATTACTCGCTTTGAGAGATCAATTAGTTAGAAACAATGCAGGATTAAAGGAAACTTTAAAAGAAATGAAAGTGTTTTTAACCAGTGCTACCACAGATGCTGGCTGCATTAGTTTAAAAAGAAGTATTGACTATTTATCCAAACAAGTAAAGTCAATAGAAATTAGAATAGAAGAATTAATATTTGAAGATAGTTCGATGTATAAGAACTATGAATTATTATCTAGTTTAAAAGGAGTTGGTTTTGTAGTTGCTTGTCAACTGATTTATCATACAGGTAATTTTACTAGATTTGATAATTGGCGCTCATTTTCGAGTTATTGTGGAACAGCACCTTTCGCGCATGAATCAGGAACAAGTATAAGAAGAAGGAAACAATGTCATTATTTAGGTGATAGGAAAATGAAGAGTTTATTGAGTATGGCAAGTGTTTCAGCAATACAGCATGATAGTGAATTACGAATGTATTATAAAAGAAAGTTAGCAGAAGGAAAAGATAAAATGTTAGCCATAAATAATGTTAGAAACAAACTAATCTCAAGAGCTTTTGCAGTTGTTAAAAGAGGAACACCTTATGTAGTTCTTCAACAACATGCAGCTTAAAAAAAAAGAAACTTTATTAGGATTTGATCTTGGAATACGTGTAAGATCAGTTGCGTGGTTTAAATACTAAATTTAGCAAATAAACCATAAATAGAAAGTTAGCAAGGCTTACCTAAATAAGCTAAAACTAGGAATTAATTTTATACGGCTTAAGTTAGCACCAGTTTTTATTATGTAAACACCAATTGGATATATAAAAGAAGATGATATTAATGTGATTTTCTTCCCTACAGGGTTTTCTCTTTTAATTAGTTCATTAATTATTATATAATAGTTTCGAAATATTGAAATTATAATACAAATTCCATTTACATAAAACGTCAGTTTGTATAAAGAAGCAAATAAGATTCTAAATCCAAATGATATTGATAAAGAGATGATTACAATATCAGTTGTTAAAAGTTAAATAAATATTTTATTTCTCGAATACTTATATCTAGCCTGTTTTTAGATTTCGATAGTTTAATTATGTTATTCGAAATAATTGTTATCCAAATTACTTGTATAGTTAGATAAAGAATCAATCATTAAAACTCGCAATTTGAATTCCTAGAAGGCTAAATATAAATATAACTGTAAGTATTCATTTTTAATATTATTTTCAACCACTGTAAGTTTTACTCTTTACTTTTTTTATTGATTTTTTGTTCAACAAATTTAATCATTTCAAGATTTTTACTTTCTTTCGCAGCAGTAAGAACTGTATTTCTTTTTCCGTCATTATCATTAATATTCGATCCGTACTTTAGAAGCAATTTTATCAATTCCACATTTCCACTATTTGCTCCATAAAGAATTGCAGAAGTTTTAAACCCGTCTTTCCAATTAACGTCAGCTTTATTTTCCAGTAATACTTTTGTGATTTCTAAATTCTTATTATTTATAGCTGTAATAAGTAAATTTACTTTCACCCAAGGTCCAGATTGTTTGACAAAGTTAACATCAGCTCCTTTTTTTATTAATTTTTTAGTTTTAGTTAAGTCATTTTGAACAACAGCTTGATAAAGTTTTTCATTCTTATTTTGAGCAGTTGTAGTAGATATGGTTATTCCAATATATAATATAAAAGTAAAAATATTTTTCATAGTTTGTTGATTTCTTGAATTGGTGCTAACAAATATATATAGTTAACTATTAAAATAATGAAATTTAAAATTTAACACTAAATGTATTAATGATTTTTTGAGAATTAAAGTAATCAATAAGTCTAACGGTATAATAATGTAATTACTATAAATGATGAATTTTACTCAACAATATACTTTTTTTTATAACCAATAAATGCAAAATAACAAACCCCTCTATAAAATAGAAGGGTTTGCTTATTTTGATAAACCGAAGTTTAGAACTGTTTTGAGTAATTAATGAGTGTTTTACTTTAAGAAAACATTTTAGCTACTTTTTCAGCTTTTCTACTTTCACTATAGTCGTAAAAACCTTCACCAGATTTACTACCTAATTTACCTGCATTTACCATATTTACTAATAGTGGGCATGGAGCATATTTAGGGTTTTTAAAACCTTCATACATTACATTTAAGATAGATAAACATACATCTAAACCAATAAAATCAGCTAACTGTAATGGCCCCATTGGGTGTGCCATACCTAATTTCATTACTGTGTCAATCTCAGCAACACCAGCAACGCCATTATATAAGGTTTCAATAGATTCATTAATCATTGGCATTAAAATACGATTTGCTACAAAACCAGGGTAATCGTTAACCTCTACAGGTACCTTTTTAATTTTCTTAGTTAAATCAACAGTAAAATCCATTACTTCATCAGAAGTATTATAACCTCTAATGATTTCAACTAATTTCATGATTGGCACTGGATTCATAAAATGCATTCCAATTACCTTATCAGGTCTTTTTGTTACGGCAGCAATCTGTGTTATTGAAATAGAAGAAGTATTTGTAGCTAAAATGGTGTTTTCAGGACAAACTTCATCTAAATCTTTAAATATTTTTAATTTTAAGTTTACATTTTCTGTTGCCGCCTCAATAACTAAACTAGCAGATTGCACACCATCTTTAATAGAAGTATGTGTTGTAATATTAGCTAAAGTAGTTTTTTTATCGTTTTCAGATATTTTTTCTTTAGACACCATTCTGTCTAAATTTTTGGTAATAGTAGCCAAACCTTTATCTAAAGCAGTTTGAGATATATCAATAAGTTGAACGTTGTAACCAAATTGAGCAAATGTATGGGCAATTCCATTACCCATAGTTCCGGCTCCAATAACAGCGATGTTTTTCATATTGTTTGTTGTGTTTTTATTATTTTTTGTTAAAAGCAATCTATAATTAAGTGGGCAACTCGTAAGGCTTCTGTACCTTGGGTTAATGAAACAATAGGTGTTGTATTATTATTTATTGCATTAGCAAATGATTCTAGCTCATCTAAAATGGCATTATTATCAACAACAGCAGGATTATCAAAATAAATCTGTTTTTTAACACCTTCTGCATTTTGTAAAATCATAGCAAATTCATCAGGATTCTCAGGAACATCTTTCATTTTAACAACTTCAGATTTTTTCTCTAAGAAATCAACAGAAATATAGGCGTCTTTTTGAAAAAAACGACTTTTACGCATATTTTTCATTGATATTCTGCTAGAAGTTAAATTAGCAACACATCCGTTTTCAAATTCAATACGAGCATTTGCAATATCTGGGGTGTCAGAAATAACAGAAACACCACTAGCATGAACTTTTTTTACTTTAGATTTTACGACAGATAAAATAATATCAATATCATGAATCATTAAATCTAAAACAACAGGTACATCAGTTCCTCTTGGGTTAAATTCTGCTAATCTATGTGTTTCGATAAACATTGGAGAGTCTATCATGTCCTTTACAGCGGTAAACGCAGGATTAAAGCGTTCAACATGCCCTACCTGACCATGAACGTGGTTCTGACTAGCTAAAGTTTTTATAGCTTCAGCTTCTTGTAATGTGTTTGTTATTGGTTTTTCAATAAAAACATGTTTCCCATTTTCAATTGCTTGTTTAGCACAATCAAAATGAGATAAGGTTGGGGTAACAATATCAATGACATCAACAGCGTTAATTAATTCTTCAACAGAATTAAATAATTTGTACCCAAATTCTTTTGCAACCTTTTTAGCATTTTCAGTAAAAGGATCATAGAAACCTATTAAATCATATTTTTTAGATTGTTGTAACAAACGCAAGTGTATTTTACCTAAATGACCTGCACCTAAAACTCCAGCTTTTAACATAATATGTTTGATTTTTTTTAGTCATTTTTAACAAGAAGGTTGTACATTACTAGAGTATTCAACCTTTAAATGACGTTGTTTTTAACCTATTTAGCTTTTCTATTTTAACTTGAAAAGCAATGCTAACAAAGATACACTTTTATAGAGATTTATTACTATTTTTGACGTGTTGAAATTATATTCTAAGAAAAAAAATAGCACGATTATTTGTTATAAATAATAGAATTGTAAATCAATAGGTTAAATAATAATTCACCATTAGCATCGTATTCATAAATGAAAGACACAACAAAGCATCAGGGACTTAGAAATCAGTTAGCAACTACGTTACAAGCTAAAGGCATTGTAAATGAAAATGTATTGAAGGCTGTTCGTAAAATACCTAGGCATTTGTTTATAGATAGTAGCTTTGAAGCGCATGCATATCAAGATAAAGCATTTCCTATTGCAGCAGAGCAAACAATTTCTCATCCATATACGGTTGCTTTTCAATCGCAAGTTTTAGAAATAAAACCAGGAGAAAAAGTACTTGAAATTGGAACGGGTTCAGGTTATCAAACAGCAGTTTTATTAGAGTTAAAGGCTGAAGTTTATACGATAGAGCGTCAGCATGAGTTGTTTAAAAAAACATCAATGTTTTTACCTAAGATAGGTTATAGGCCTAAACGGTTTATTTTTGGTGATGGTTATATTGGGTTGGTAGAAGAAGCACCTTTTGATAAGATTATTGTAACAGCAGGAGCTCCGTTTGTTCCTAAAGCATTGCTGGGGCAAATAAAAGTAGGAGGTAAGTTGTTAATACCTGTAGGTGATAAAGAACAGGTGATGACATTGTTTATTAGAAACTCTCCTAAAGAATTTGAAAAGCACGAATTGGGTGATTTTAAGTTTGTACCAATGTTAGAGGATAAAAACTAATAAATCCGCTTAAGAAAAGCGGATTTATTGAATTTGAATTAAAAGAACATCAATTTATTCAGCAATCTCAGTTGCATCAGCAACAATAATTTCTGGTTGATGTTTGTTTTGTTTTGTTTTATCAACTTTAGATAAACCGCAAGGTGCTGTACTTCCACAAGAAGAAAAACCCACTAAACTAACAACACAAATTGCAATAAATACTATTTTTTTCATTTTTTTCGGTTTTAAAAATCAAATATACATATTTCTGATTAACTCACCAGAATCTTTCTTCTCTTCAATAACGTTAAAACCTATCATTTTATTTTGTATGCGGGTTATTAAATTTTTTGATATAGGTTCTCCATCATTCCATTCGGTTATTGATAACCATTTCTGAATGTCTTTTAATTGTTGTTCATATCTATAAGCTAGTGTCTCGTCAATGTTTTTAAGATCTTTAAAATCACTAGTACAATTATTAATAATGTCTAATACTTTTTTTACTTCACTAAAGTTTTTCTCTAGTATTTCATTACGTACAGCTACAACAAAACAAGGCCATGGAGTAGGGCAATCACCTAAACGTCTAAAAGTAGCATTATCTACCAATGGTTTTGTAGTAAAGTGCTCCCACATAAAGTAATCGGCCTCACCATTTGTTAAAGCATCTATGCCTCCTTGTAAATTACCAACAACTTTAAATTTTAAATTATCAATATTCCAACCATTATTATGAGCATTTACAATAGCCATTAAATGCGATCCTGATCCAAAACGACTTATAGCAACGGTGGCATTTTCTAAATCTTCAATTTTTTTAAATTTAGATGTAGCGCCAACATGAATTCCCCATATTAAAGGACTTTGCACAAAAACTTGAGTTATTTTTGAAGGATTACCATTTATAATGTCTTTAATAATACCTTCAGTTAGCACAATAGCAATATCAACATCACCAGAACGTAAAGCCTTACACATTTCTCCAGTACCTCCAGGAAAATCTTGCCAACGTAGGTTAATACCTTCATTTGTATACTCTTTATTCTTTAGGGTTAAATACCAAGGGTAATTAAAATGTTCTGGTACACCACCTACTTTTAAGTTTAGCATTTATCTTACTAATTTATCTAATGTATATTTAATCAATTCAGCAACAACCTTACCAGGGTTTTCGCTAAATGTCCCGTTAGCTCTGTTGGCAATTATAGCGTTCATTGAAGCTGCGTTATGACCTAATAATGTTGATAAACCATAAATAGCAGAAGTTTCCATTTCTAAATTGGTAATTCTGTTTCCGTTATGGTTAAAACTATCTATTTTTTTATTTAATTCAGCATCTTGCAAAGCCAAACGTAATACACGTCCTTGTGGACCGTAAAAACCTCCTGCTGTAGCAGTAATTCCTTTAAAAACGTTATCAGACATTAATTTGTCTTCCAAGTATTTTCCGTTTGAAACGATTAAAGGATATGGTTTCTTTGAACACCAATTGGTGTGTGCAATAAAAGCCTGTTCAATAACAGGATGCGTTATTTCTTCTGTTTTATAAGATAATAACATTCCGTTTAAGTCTAAGGCATGTGAACTTAGTAAAAAACTATCAACAGGGATATCTGTTTGTAAAGAACCAGAAGTACCTATGCGCGTAATATTTAATGATGTATGTGTTTTTTTTACTTGACGTGTATTTAAATTGATATTTACTAAAGCATCTAATTCATTTAAAACAATATCAATATTATCAGGACCAATACCTGTAGAAATTACCGTTATACGTTTTCCTTTATAAGTTCCTGTACTGGTTTTAAATTCCCGTTTTTGGGTAGTAAATTCAATACTATCAAAATGTTGTGTGACTTTATCTACACGATTTTGATCTCCAACGAATATAATATCAGTAGCTATGTGTTCTGGTCTTAAGTTTAGATGATATATACTTCCATCAGGGTTTAAGATGAGTTCAGAATGTTTAATGTTCATTTATGATGTAATTTTCAACAATTTATCTGTAGCGTTTACATATAAATAGCTGTATTTTTTAGCTCCGCCAAGATACGAAAAATCAGAACGTATTTTACCATAATAGTTGGTTTGCAGTTCTAACACTTGTTTACCAGCCCTGCTTAGTTTAACGGGGTTAAATGAAGTGAATAATTTTTTTAATTGCTCTATTTTATTAAGGTATTGTGTATCGCCAAAACCGTAATTTTCTTGGTTTGCTAATAAGTTAGCAACAAGTTGATTTTTAGTATTAAATTGATTGTTTTTTACGGTTTTTAAAATACCATTTTCTATATGATTTAAACCATTTTTGATTGATGGAAATCGAAGAAGGTGAGATTTTATTGCGTCTTCTAAATAATTGAAAATTGAATTTTTATTTGATTTAGAAGCGTTTTCTAATTGTAATGGACTGTCTGAACAATACAATTGCCAAATATAATCGGCATATTCAATATCATTTTGGGTTAGAATAACCTTATTTTTATAATGTTGTTTTAACTGATTATCAGATAATTCTCCTAGACCGGCTAATTTTTCCTGTGTTTTTATTTTTCCGCTACAAACCAAAGATATTTGACGGCCTTTTCTGTAACGTTTTAGCCAGCTTATAACAGCAAGCATGTTTATTTGACAAAACAAATCATATTCAAACCATAAAACAATTTCGTCTTGTTGTTTTTGATTACAAAGATTCCGATATTCTTTTACTGTATAGTCAATAAATTTTTGCTTAGAAACTTTATAAGAAGATTTAAAAAAATCGAAACGAGTTTTCCAAAAGTCTTCACTACCAACTTCAACAGTAGTTTTGCCTTCACAGAGCATTTCACGCCATGTAATTATTTGACCTTCAAAATTTAATTTTTTTAAACGTTCTGTAGTGTAGTCTCCGTTTGTAATATGTAATGTTGGGGATGTCATATTTTAGGAATTGAAATTAATTATACTTATCTATATATAATAAACGACCTATTTTTAGCGTTATTATTAGTTTCTTGTTAAAAAACGTTTAAATATAGTAAAAACAAAAAACATCAAGAATATTTATTCTTGATGTTTTAATATTAGTTAACCTCCAACGCGTTTTACATTAAAGCCTTTGTCTTTTAAAAGTTGCATTATTTTATCACGATAATCTCCCTGAATAATTATTTTATCGTCTTTAAAACTACCACCAACACTTAATTTTGTTTTAATTTCTTTAGCTAGTTTCTTGAAATCTTGAGTAGCGCCTGTGTAACCATCTAAAATTGTAATTGGTTTTCCTTTGCGTTTTTCATACTTGCAAAGTATAGGGGCGTCTTGTAACCAAATATCAGTTTTCTGCTCTTGCTTAATTTCAGTCTCTTTATGATCTGGAAATAAGTTTTTTAATTGGTCTTTTAAGTCCATAATATTATTTTTTCAATCCTAACTCACGTAAGCGTTCATCTAAAAATTCACCTGCTGTAATATCTTCAAATTGTTTAGGATTGTTTTCGTTAATACAGTTCTCTAAAACATCCAACTTCATATCAGAAACAGGGTGCATAAAAAAGGGAATAGAATAACGAGATGTTCCCCAAGATTCTTTTGGAGGATTTGTTACTCTATGTATGGTTGATTTTAATTTATTGTTACTATGGCGTGATAGCATATCTCCAACATTAATCATTAATTCATCAGGTTGCGCAATAGCATCAATCCAATCTCCTTTATGATTTTGAACTTGTAATCCTTTTCCTTGAGCTCCCATTAATAAGGTAATTAAATTAATGTCTCCATGGGCAGCTGCTCTTTCAGCTCCTTTTGGTTCTGTTTTTATAGGAGGGTAGTGTATTGGACGTAATATACTATTTCCGTCTTTAATATAGTTATCAAAATAAACTTCTTCCAAGTCTAGGTGTAATGCTAAAGAACGTAAAACGTATTTAGCTGTCTTCTCTAGCATTTGGTAGGTTTGTTTACCAACTTCGTTAAACTTAGCAAGTTCTTCAACATTTACATTGTCTGGATATTCACTTGCGTATTTAGAGGCAGCATCTACATACTGACCAAAATGCCAAAATTCTTTTAAATCACCTTCTTTTTTCCCTTTAGCACTTTCTTTACCAAAAGAAACATAGCCTCTTTGACCACCAATACCAGGAATTTCATATTTCTCTTTTATGTTAGTAGGTAAGTCAAAAAAGTTTTTAATTTCAGTATATAAATTATCAACTAGTTTATCGTCTAAAAAATGACCTTTTAAAGCTACGAATCCTATATTCTCATAAGCGTCACCAATTTCATTGATGAATTTTTGTTTTCTGGTTTTATCGTCTGATAAAAAGTCTGCTAAATTTACGCTTGGAATTTTATTCATTGTTAATAAGTTTAATTATTTAAAGTGTAAAGTTAGTGAAATCAACGATAGGCTTTAAAATTACTTATTAACAAAAGGGATTAGATAAGATATTGTATAATTAAAACCAAAACCAGTATTACTTTCAAAAATACGATTGAAACCAGGGGCATATAGTGTTTTAAAGTTCTTTTGATCATCTAAACTTAACATTATTTTATAAGAAAATCCACCACTTAAAAAGAGGTTTTTTAAAACTTCTACTTTTATACCTAATTGAATTTCAGTCCAATGAGCTGTTAATCCTGTTTCAGTTAAAGGAGTTGTTATTGTGTTAGTAGGAAAGTATGGTAGTGTTTCTTCTACTCCAGAAGTAACATTAGGGGTGTAACTATTTAAAGTATGATCAAAAATGGCAAACCCATAGCGCATACCTACATAAATTTCGTTATTCATGTCTAACCAATTTTTATAGGCGTTAAAGTTAGCTCCTAATCTAATAAAGCTTCCTTTTGATGTTGAGGTTGTAAAATCTTCAAAAGTTTTTTCTTCTTCGTACCCTAATTCTGTAGCGATATACCATTTTTTAGAAATACGATAATCAGCAACCAATTCTAATCCACTATAACTCTTGTCTACAATTGATAAGACAGGTCTGCTAATATCTACACCTAAACGTAAACCGTAACCTGTTTTGTAGGTTATGGTGTCTTTTTTAGTTTTTGATAGTTTTTGTTTCTGAGAAAAACCATTTGCACCAACAAATAGCAAACAGATACTAATAATATACTTGTACATGCGCTTTTGTTTGATCGTTAATATTTGTAATTGTTGAAGTAGATAAATTATCAATCCAACTAGTATGTGTTAAATTAATATCTTTAAAGACTATTCTATAACCACAAGAACGAGAAACATAGTCGTCTTCAGAGTTGTGTTTTATGGTTAAGGTTGCTATTTTATTGTTTACAGCTATGTTATCTACATCATTCATTTTTAAAGTGTAAATAGTCTCATTTGCTAACGAATTTAAAGGTATTGCAATACTATCTGTAGTTATACTTTTAAAAAGACTATCTGTTTTACCTTGTGCAATCATAGAAAAACGCTGTGCTTTCTTTTTTAAAGAGGTATCATCTTTATCATAAAAACTTAAGATTAATCTTGGTGTAACAGGATTTTGAACACAGAAATCGTCTTTCTCACAAGAGGATAATCCTACAAAACAAATAAATAATAAAAGGATATTTTTTTTCATTAAAGCTTATTTTTCAAATAAAACAACAGTTTCTATATGTGCTGTATGCGGAAACTGGTCTACTAAACTAATCTTTTTTAATTTATAACCACTGTTAATTAACTCTTCGGTATCACGGGCTTGTGTTGCTGGGTTACAAGATACGTAAACCATTCTATCAGCATTCAATCGGATGATTTTGCGTAATGTTTTTGGGGCAATACCAGCACGAGCAGGGTCTAAAATAATTGTTTTTATTTTATTCTGATATTGTGGGTGTTCTAATAAAAACTTACCAACATCAGCGGCATAAAACTGCAAGCCTTCAATATTGTTTCGTTTAGCATTTTCTTTAGCATCTTCAATAGCAGAAGCTACAATATCTACTCCAACTATTTTAGCATTGTCGCTTCGTGAAGCTAAAATTTGTCCTATAGTCCCTGTTCCACAGAATAAATCCATAACAACAGTATTGTCAACAGCTTCTTTGTTTTCTAAAGCATAATCAACAACTTTTGTGTATAGTTTTTCGGCAGATTTAGGGTTTGTTTGAAAAAAGCTTTTCATGCTTATTTCAAAGTTTAAGCCTAATAGTTCTTCTACAATTTTATCTTTTCCAGTAACAAGTTCAATACTTCCTGAGGTTGCTATGGTTCTGTCTCCAATTTCGTCGTTTATGGTATGAAGTAAACCAGCTAAGCGTTCTCCAAAAAGATCTTTTAATAATTTAGCAAAAGCTTGCATATCAAAATTCGGCAAATCATACGATGTCGTTACTAAATTAAATAATAACTCATTTGTTTTATAAGATTTACGAACTACAAAATATCTAAAAAAACCTTCTTTTCTAGGGCCATGCCAAGGTGCTAAACCAGTTTTTTCACAATATTCACGTATTACCTTTAGGTTATCTTCAACTTGTGTGTCAAATAAACCAGAATCTTTATTTAGGTTATCACCCATCCACCAAGTTCCACGACGTTTAAACCCTAAGGTAAAAAAATCGGCATCTGTTTTGTTCTCTCTATCATAACCAATCGCAGAAAAACCGTATTCCATTTTATTTCTGTAGTGAAATACGTTGGGAGAAGTTATAAATTCATCAAATAAATCATCAATATTTTCAACTTTCCCTATTCTTTTGAATAAAGAGAGTGTACTTTCTTTTTTGTATTTATGTTGTAGTTCAATTGGTAACTGAATGTAAGGAGCTCCAGGAATGTCTTGAAATGGAACTTCAACTTCATCTTCAGATGGTTCTAAAACATCAATTAATTTAGCTTCAGCATATTTCTTACTTGATTTGCTAATTTGTGCTTTTACCAATTGGCCTGGTAGTGTATTAGGAACAAAAACAACAAAGCTACCTTCTTCAGATTTTATTCTTGCTATTCCTTTTCCTCCAAAAGCGTAATCCTCAATTTTTAATTCTAAAACTTGATTCTTCTTTACAAATTTATTTCGTTCTCTACGTGGCATTTTCTGTTATTTATAGATATGCAAAATTATGAAAAGTTATGGTTTGATAACACAAAAAAGGCTACTCATTTGAGTAGCCTTTTTTATAAAAGATAGGATTGTTTATTGTCCTGCTTCTTTTTTAGCTTCATTAATCATTTGTTGATTTGCAATAATAGCAAACTCTACACGTCTGTTTTTACTTCTACCTTCAGTAGTTTCGTTAGAAGCGATAGGGTTTGTTATACCTAATCCTTTTGTTTTAAAACGACTTATACTTAAACCTTTACTTGTTAAATATTTTTTTACTGAATTTGCTCTTTTTTCAGAAAGAGTTTGATTGTATGCAACTTTACCTTTGCTATCAGTAAAACCATAAATAGCAATATCTGTATTATCGTAACTTTTAAAAACAGGTAGTAACTTGTTTAAGTTTGCTTTAGCTGCAGCACTTAATGTTGATTTATTAGTGTTAAATCTAACAGCGTTCTCACCTAAAGTTAGTTTAATACCTTCACCAACTCTCTCTACTTCGGCACCAGGTAAAGCTTCTTTAATTTCACGAGCCTGTTTATCCATTTTGTTACCAATAACACCACCTGCTACACCACCAATAACACCACCTAGTATTGCTCCTAATTCAGAATTTTTACCACTTCCTACATTGTTTCCAATTACGGCACCTAAAATAGCCCCTGCTGTAGTACCTATTACGGCTCCTTTTTGAGTATTGTTAGCGTTTTTAATAGAACTACAAGAAATAAAAATACTGCTTGCTAAAAATAAAATTGCTAAACTATATATTATTGTTTTTTTCATTATTACTTTTTTTATAATTATTTTCTTTGAAATGTATATGTTATATTTTTTGTTTGTCCTGCTACATTTATTTTATCAACCAAATTGAAACTTGTTGCAGTTACCTTATTTATATTTAAAACAAAACCATTGTTTACGTTTTTAGCTTTATGATTGTTAATGATTTTTAATACAAATTCTCCGTTTTTATTAATGTACCAAGTTATTGGAGAGCTAAATTCTTTACAACTAGTATCTGCTGTATTTAAACTCATTTTACCTTTATTATTATTAGAAATAAAACTCCAGTCACTACCAATAAAGCATTTAGAATCTCCTAAATTAAAAGAGTTCACTTTTAGATAATCAGAGCCAGGGAAATTTACAGCGGTAATTGTCCAGTTTCCTTTAAGCATTTTTTCGGTTTTGTTATCTAATTTTGTGTTAACTACAGAAGTAGATTTACATCCAACAAGTGTAGCTAAAAAGATGATAAAAAATAAAGTCTTTTTCATGATTTAATAAGTTAGTTATTTATAAAGATGTTGAACTCTTAAATGGTTCAATTTTTTGACACATAAAGTGTTTTTAAGTCACTCTATATTTAATGTTAATTTATAATGTTTTTTTAATTAATTGATAAGTACGTGTTTATACTGTAATATTTTTTTTTAGAATAAAAACAACTTGTAACTGGTTATTAAAACAGTCTATTATAAATTTTTTATATTATAGAATTGTTCTCTCTAAATTGAGAACGTAAAATTAATTAAAAAAATAGAGATAGGTTACTAAAAGAAACATTATCTGAAGAGAAAATAAAGTTTCATAAATAACATATTTTTGAAACAATTGATGGGGTATTTAATAGTAAAAAATATAAGAATTATGATCTTGATGAATAAAAACGCTTTATTAAGAGAAATTAAAGGATTAGCGTTACAAGTTTCTTCATTGTTGGCAAAAATCTCAGATTAAGATATCAAAAGACAGGTAATATTTAGTAAATTGCAGCACTTTTTAGGGATGATTTCTTTCCCACGCTGAATTTTCGGAGCTTTTCGAAAGGATAAAGGTAGAAGAGGAATAGTTTTTTATTAATTAAAAATTATTTTAGAATGGCTGTTTTAGACCAATTAACTTCGCAACAAGCGATTGAATTAGAGAATAAGTATGGAGCACACAATTATCATCCGTTACCAGTAGTATTAAGTAAAGGTGAAGGTGTATATGTATGGGATGTAGAAGGTAAGAAGTATTATGATTTTTTATCAGCTTATTCTGCGGTAAATCAAGGGCATTGCCATCCGAAGATTGTTGCTGCGATGGTAAATCAAGCACAAACGTTAACTTTAACTTCTCGTGCATTTTATAATGACATGTTAGGGAAGTATGAAAAATTTGCTACTGAACTTTTTGGTTTCGATAAATTATTACCAATGAATACTGGTGCAGAAGCGGTAGAAACTGCTTTGAAATTGTGTAGAAAATGGGCTTATGAGGTAAAGGGGATTAATGAGAATAATGCACAGATTGTGGTTTGTGAAAATAACTTTCATGGTCGTACTACAACAATTATTTCGTTTTCAAATGATCCTGTAGCTCGTAAGAATTTTGGACCGTTTACAAACGGATTTATCAAAATAGAATATAATAACTTAAAAGCTTTAGAAGAAGTTTTAGAGAGTGATAAAAATATTGCTGGTTTCTTAGTAGAACCAATTCAAGGAGAGGCTGGAGTATATGTTCCTTCTGAAGGATATTTAGCAGCAGCAAAAGCATTATGTGCAAAACATAATGTATTATTTATTGCTGATGAAGTTCAAACTGGAATTGCACGTACAGGTAAAATGTTAGCAATTGATCATGAAAATGTAAAGGCTGATATTTTAATTTTAGGAAAAGCTATTTCTGGTGGAGCATACCCTGTTTCAGCTGTATTAGCAGATGATAACGTAATGAATGTTATTAAGCCAGGGAATCACGGTTCTACTTTTGGAGGTAACCCTATTGCTGCGGCAGTAGCAACGGCTGCTTTAGAAGTTATACAAGAAGAAGGTTTGGCAGATAATGCTGAGCGTTTAGGGCAAATTTTTAGAGCTGAATTAGCTGAGTTCGCAAAAGAAAGTGAATTAGTTTTATCTGTTAGAGGTAAAGGTTTATTAAACGCTGTTTTAATAAACGATACTGAAGAGAGTTCTACTGCATGGGATATTTGTATGAAGTTACGTGATAACGGATTATTAGCAAAACCAACACATGGAAATATTATTCGCTTTGCACCACCTTTAGTTATGACAGAGGAGCAATTAATGGATTGTATTTCGATTATTAAGAAAACAATTTCTGAGTTTAAGAAATAAAGATATTATCTTAGATAAAAAAAGCGACTTATAAAGTCGCTTTTTTTTTGCTTATTTTAAACTTATATAATAAAACGTTATTTTTCTTTTGTTCTTAGTTTTATAGGACTTGTAACATAAAAACAAGACTTTAAGCCATTTTTTTTAGATATAATAGGCTAATAGGTGAAATTTACATGACATCTAACCAAAATATATCTTAAAATGATGAGAAATATACTATTAATAATCATTTCGTTGTTTATGATTTTTTCTTGTAAAAATCATAAACAAAATAATCAATACCTTATTAAGAATAAAAGCTCTGCTTCAGAGGTTATAAAGAAAAATGATTTTAAACTTACTGCTAAAGAAGAGAATAAACTTATTAATGATATTGTTAAATCGATAAATTTAAAAGATAGCTCGGTACCAAAAGGACCAAAATCTGATGCGTCGAAATTGGAGTTATACAAGTTAGCATGGGAGCAATTTATAGCATTAAATTGGCCAGTAGCTAATACAAACACCTCAGGAAATAGAGCTAAACCAAATGCTAGTTCTGATTCTACTTTTTTAAGTGTTACACCTAATAAATTACCAACTACTGTATGGAGTACTTATGCAAGTAAAGCAGAGGTTTTTAATCATCAATCGAGTAATTTACCAGCTTGGAATCTGTTAAAAAAACCAGTGTATCAGTATACTTATCAGCCTTCATCTCTAAAGGAGTCTGATGAGTTTAACCTTTTTAATAATTTAGATGAAAATAATGAAATTGGCGAAGCTGTAGTTTTTGGAGGTGCTGGTAAAGGAAATATTTCAGGAGGAGATCAAATATTATATGAGGCTAAAATTAACGAAACAGAGTATTCTTATTTAAGAGCTTATAATCTTCAGAATGCAGATACAGCATCAAATTGGGCAAAAAACACAGTTAAAAAACTAAATGCTTTTGGAGGGACATGTTTGAGTGAAGAAGCTGCAAAACAAGAAGTGATTTGTTTTCCTTGTGCTGATGAAAATAATGAAGGAGCTATTGAAATAAAAGCTGCTTGGAGAAAGTTAAACGATAGCGATAAAAAAGAAAGATATTATATTCAGAAAGTATTAGTTTATAAAAAGGTAGGAGATAAGGTAAAGTATACAAATCAAGATTATGGTTTGGTAGGTTTACATATAATTAGAAAAACAAAAAACTTCCCTACATTTATTTTTACCACTTTTAATCATGTAGATAATTTAGATTCTGGAATTTATTATAATAATAGTATTGCTTTAGAAGAGGCTAAAGGGCCATATTATCAGTATTATAAAAATAAGACTGAAAACGGTAAGACAAAACAAGTTCCAGATTTAACTTATGATACAAACAACCAGTATATTAAAACTGGTAATATTGCAGTAAAAACTCAAGAAGAGATTCATAAAATACCATCAGGTTTAGAACTTTTTAATACAGCGATTCAAAAACAAATAAAAAAACAATCTAAAAATAATAATTCTGTATGGCAATATTACGAGTTATTAGGTGTGCAAGCTGTACCTGTGGATCTTAAAGATGCTGATTCTGATGATTCTTATTATTTAGCTAATAATGTGATTGAAACGGATTATACTTTAAGAAGATTTACTGGGGCTTTTGCTAATAAAACGGGTATTCTGTTACATTTTTCTAATGTAAATAAAAAAGGAAAAAAAGTATCTATGGGTGGCTGTATGGGGTGTCATGGTAATGCACAAGCTGGAGGAAATGATTTTAGCTTCTTGTTAGGAGACGGTCCTATTAAAATGCCTGATACATTAGGTGTTCCTCCTGATGTTAAAGCAATCAAGAAAATACTTAAAATGAATTAAAAAGTTTTTTAATTCTTATCAAGAAGATAATAGTAAACTTAAATAATGAATTTTAGGTTTACTATATAATTATCCATTAAATAAACTCGATTATAATGAAGCTTTTACATATAAATATTATTTTATTTTTACTGACTTCTTTAAATTTATTATGTCAAGATAAAAGTACTGCTTATGTAAACTTTAATCTTGATAAATCAACAATTAAACCTCAAAAAAAACACAAAAATCAAGGAATAACATTGTTAGGTTGTAATACTGTTGTAACTAATAATGAAATTAAATATTGGAAAAATGCACCAGAAGGATTAAAATGGAATACAAGAAATCAAGTTTTTTCAAAAATCCCTTATGGTTATCATAATGATAAACAAACAAATAAATCATATTTTGTTTCAAAGTATTATATAGCTTCACCTCCTGTTTTTCATAGAGATAAACAAGGTAAACCTAAAAAAAATACTAAATACGATATTGGAATAGTTACACCACATGAATTTGTTTTTAAAGGAGATAAACCAGTACAACAAGTCCTTTTAGACTATAATATTTTAAAGTTGGTAAAAATAAAATATATACCAATTAAATTCGACAAATCTTTTGAAGGGCAAAAAATAAGTATTATACCTTTTAATGTTGATTCCAAAGATTTTCCAAGGTTAGATAAAAAGTTGTATAAAAATGCTAAAGGAGCTTCAGGTATAGGTTTTTTAGATATGAATTCTAAGATGCCAAAACAGTTTTTTTTACCTTATTATAATTTCGAATCAACAACAAATCAACAGAATAAAATATTAAATTTTGATTTAACTATTTTAAACGATATTATTTTAAATCATAATATTTATTTTAAGATAAAAGGTGAAAAGCATTATACTATAAACCTCAAAGATTTTTACAATAAGCATAAAAAAGATAAGAATTTAGAAATTACACTTTACTGTGAACCTAAAACAGAATTACCTTGTGGGTGTGTAAAGCCTGATAAAGTAAAGGAAATAGTGACGTAAATTATTTAACCATTTCGTGTACGTTTAAATGCTTTTTTAAGATACCAGAAGGTGTGTTTTTTGTTTCATCAAAAATTCGAGTGTCTCCAAATAAAATAAAGCTTTCTTTAGCTCTAGATACGGCAACGTTTAACATGTTTGGTTTGTTGTCTTTTTCAAAAAACATGGTTCCTTCGTCTTCATTAGAATATACTGAGCTGAATAGTATAATGCTTCGTTCTGCGCCTTGTAATGCGTGTACGGTTCCTAGTTTTATATTGTTTACTTTGTAACCTGCATCGGTTAAGGCTTTTGCTAATTCTCCTTTTTGACTTGCAAAAGGGGTGATAATACCTAAAATACTTTCAATATTTTCAACATTATAGGCTTCTTGTATTTTTTCTTTATTTTGTTGTAGCCAGGTTATAATGGCTTTTACTTCGCTTATATTGCAACGGCTGTTGTATTTACGTTCGCTAACTCCTTCTATATGGTATGCCATCATTGACGGAAATGGTTGTGAGTCTTTAGCTTTTCCTTTCATTGGTTTTAATATACCATTGTACGCTAGTTCGTTACAAAAGTTAATGATTTCATCGTTACATCTTCTGTGTTCTAATAATACTAAGCCTTGTTCTTTTTGAGAAGCTAAAGGAGTTTCAAATTCACAAGCGTTTTGTGCCATCCTCATAATACTTCCGCTTGAGGCTAAGAATCCTAAGTTTTTTAAATAATTTTCATCGTCTTCGTTATTTAGCATGTTAAGACTAGTTAAATTACCTGTGTCTATTTTTGAAGGTATTGACCAAATTGGTTCAATTTGTTTTAAATCTCCTACAACAAAGGCTTTTTGGGCTAAAGAAAATACGGGAATACTAACTTCTGGAGTTACTTGACCTGCTTCATCAATAATTAAAAGGTCTAAGAAGTTGTATAGCGGTAAGTACTCGAAAATTCCTTTTCCGTTGTCGTCTTCTCCTTGAAATTGACTGTATAAAAAATGACTTGGTGCCATGTAAAATGTAGCAACAAAACATGGTGTTAGCATTGCTCTACGTTTCCACTTGTTTTTAACGGCATTTTCTCCAGTACCTTTTTCGGTATTGTTTTCTAACATGTCGTTTGTGGCTAGTAACCATCTCGCTTCCCAATAATGAACTGCAAGTAGAAAGGCTTTATGACGTAGTTCCATATCTAACTCATCATAAAAAAATCGTTGCGAATTATCGTTAGAATTCATTTTTTCGTACTCATTATTCCACATTTGTTCTTCTGATACAAAGGGGAATCCTTTAATATTGTTTTCTGCTTTCCAGTTTTTTAAACGTAAGTTAGCTTGTAATGCTAAATTTAAGTAGGTAAGGCATTCTTTTATAAACGCTATTGTTTTTTCGTTACTTGCAATGGTGTCTTCTGTAACTTTAAAAATACGATCGGCATTGTTGCTAGTTGTATCGGTATCAACTTTAAAATATTGTTTTACTTTTTCTATAAAGTCAGTTTGTTTTACTGCCGATTTAAGGTCAGTAATTATAGTTCTCCATTCTTTAAGTGTCCCAATTCTAAAGGCGTCTTTTTTTACAAAATTACTTTCATCTAAAAGTATATTATTTATGTAATTTATAGAGTTTATGTAGTCGGTAGAAAACTCAACACCATCTATTAAGGTGTTTTCTATAATTATAATTTCTTCTTGTAAATGATCACAAACATCTTCTAATGAGTTTGTTTCTGTATTGTAGTAATTACAGAAGTTTGTTAAGAAATAATATTCAGCTTCGTCTATATAGTCTTCATTTTCTAAGTCGCACAACGTCCCTTCATTACCAAATAGGTTTCCTTTTAAAAAGTTAATATTTTTTAAGGCTTTTATACTTTTAGAGTTCGAAGGTAGGTAAGTTGCGTAACCGTTAAAGTCAGGAATCCATCTGCTAGATAAGTCCACCATCGTACTTTCAGAATTGATAAAACTATCAATAATATTAGTAACTGCTTGGTTGTTGTTAGAACATGCTAAAATTATTGGTGCATCTTCTCCTCTTATTGCTGCTTTTACAAATTCGGTAGCTACTAAACTTTGTAATAGTGTTGTTTTTCCTGTTCCTGGAGGGCCATTAACCGCTGTAACGGCATTTTCTTCTGCTGTTAAATAAGAGAGTAGTGTTTTTCGTTGACTGATAGATAACGGAAATTCGTTAGACATTTGCCCTAAATGCAAGTGGTTGTAATTTAAAAAACCTGCATCGGTAATTGCTTCTATTCTGTTTTTAGAAAGTGGATTTATTATTTTAGACAGTATAGGTAGTTCTTCTTCGTTTTTTAATAAGTTTTCGTATAAAAATAGAATGCTTTTTGCAGTAGAAATTTTTGAACTTATAGCAAAATAAGTAAGTTGATACTGTGTTGTGTAATTTTCTACTTGATACTGTTGTAGGTTGCTATTGGTGATTTCTGAAAATATTTCGTTTATATAATCCCAGTATTCATCCCATGGTACTGATTCATCTTCATATTCGGCTTCAGGTGCTTCAAGATCTTTGGCATCTAAAATAGTATCAATAGCAGAAAAAATAAAATCGTTTTTAACATCGGCAACAGGGGTTAGGTAGTTACGAACGATTAAAGGAAATAATTCTTTAGGGGCTGATAATTGACCATCACGATTAACAACTGCAATAACCCAAAAAGGGTGAATAGGGCGTTGTTTAGATTTTGGGTTGTCTGTTTTATAATCTAAATGAAAAGGAGAAATAAGTATTTTTGTTTCTTCTACTTTATGCCAGTTATTACTGTCTTTTTTTATTCCTTTTAATCTATTAATTCTTCGTTCTTCAACGTCTAATAGTTCGTTTGCTTGTTTTGAACCGATAAGCGCATTGCTTAAATCTGACGTGTTTTGATGAAATAAGTTTTTTATTTTAGAAATATCAATCGCTAAGTTTTCACTATCAGATAAACTATTTTTATAATATTGTAACCAATTTTTTTCGTTTTTCATAGGTATGAAGAAGTACTTGTTTTATAGATTTTGTGATAAAAAAAGATGGCGAAAATAATATATTATTAGGGGCTAAATTTAGTTTTATGTGTATTTTTATTAACGAAATGAACATCTTTTTTAACATATTCGTTTTTAGTGAAATAACGAAGTGGTTTTTATAAATGATAAAAATAATTATTGTAGCTGTATTAACTTTAATAAACTTGTTTTTTATGTTGATGCATTTCAGTATATTGAAATTTGAAAATAGTAACAAAAATTATGTATAACCTACCTGTGTTATCAGGATGTAAATTCTGGAGATAAACAAGTTAGTGGCTATTAAAAAGAATAAAAGAGTGAATAAAAAAATTAATTGGGGAATTATAGGTTTAGGAAATATAGCGAACAAATTCGCAGAAGATTTAATGCTTTCAAGTGATTCGATATTATATGGAGTTGCCTCTAGAGAAATAAATAAAGCTAAAAAATTTAGTAGTAAATTCAACTCAATTAAATACTATGATTCTTATGAAGAGTTGGCTAAGGTTTCTGAAATAGATATTATATATGTTGCTACACCTCATGTTTTTCATTTTGAAAATGTAATGATGTGCTTAAGAAATAATAAAGCAGTTCTATGTGAGAAACCAATGGGGTTGAATTCTCAAGAAGTTAACATTATGATTGAAGAAGCTAAATCTCGGAAATTATTTTTAATGGAAGCCCTTTGGACAAGATTTATTCCTGGAACAGAAAAATTAATTGAAATTCTTAAAAAAAAATTAATTGGAGATATTTTATTAATTCGTGCAGATTTTGGATACAAAGGTGATTTAAATTTAAACAGTAGAGTATATGATAAAAAACTTGGAGGAGGTTCTTTGTTAGATGTAGGTATTTACCCTATATATTTAAGCCTTTTATCACTAGGGCTCCCTACAGATATAAAAGTTATAGCTTCTATGACGGAAACTAATGTGGATAGTAATTGCTCAATGTTGTTTAATTACAAAAGTGGAGCTAAAGCTAATCTTGAATCAAGCATTGAAAGAGAAACACCAACAGAAGCATATATTTACGGTAGTGAAGGTGTGTTAAAAATACACAGCCGATTTCATCATACTGAGAAAATCACAATTTCAAGAAATGGAAAAAATGAAATATTAGATATTAACTATAGAGGAAATGGTTATATATATGAAATAGAAGAAGTAACTAAATGTCTCATAAATGAAGAAGTGGAAAGCTCTAAATTACCTTTTACAACAAGTTTAGATTTAATTTATTTAATAGATAAAGTTAAAGAAGAAATAGGCCTAAAATATGACTCTAAAAACAACATTTAACAAAGAAATGAGGTAAAAAAACAGATTTACCATTAATTTCACGTAATATTATAAGAAGCTCAAAATAGTGTTATTCACTATTTTGAGCTTCTGTTTTTTTTGTAAAAAACGCTACAGGAAACTCTGTAAATTATATGTTATAAGAAATTTACCTATGACTAATTCTTTATTGCTATTATTCGACTAAATTTGAGATATAAAAATAAATATGACGATCTAAAAGTATTTAAATATAAAACTCAAAAAAGTAAAAAACTCAATTAATTGAAAGTAAGTGAAAAAATAAGAAAACTTTACAAACCCATTCAACCAACAATTCAACAGTCGGATAAAGATGTAACGTATCAAGAAATTATTCCAAATAAACCACTCCAAGAATTCATTTATTGTTATTGGCAACTAAAAACAGAGAAGCCACTTTCCAATCAATTTAATTACAAGGTTGTTGCAGATGGTTGTATTGATATTTTTTTTGAACTTACGAATCCAAAAGAAAGTTTTGTAATGGGGTTTTGTAAAAATTACATGGAATTTCCGCTACAAAACACATTCAATTATATAGGTATTCGTTTTTTACCAACAATGTTTCCACAAATATTCAATTTTAATGCCTCTGAAATAAGTAATCGATTTGAAAATTTGAATGAAATTGAACCAGAAACAGCAGCGTTTATCGTAACGAAAATAAATGAAAGTCAAAGTTTAGAAGATATTGGCGTAATATTTAACGAGTATTTTCAACATAAAATTTCCAATACTAATTTTACAACTGATAAAAGATTATATACTGCAATTGAGATAATTCTTGAGAATTTTGGAGTTGTAAATATTAAAACGGATTTGAACACAGGCATTAGTTCAAGGCAACTTCAGCGATTATTTAAATATTATATTGGCGATACCGCAAAGACTTTTTGTAAAGTCGTTCAGTTCCAAAATTTTTTAAAATCAAAACCTTCAAATGAAAGTTTAAAAACAAATAAATTATTTTATGATATTGGTTATTACGACCAAGCTCATTTCATAAAAGATTTCAAAAATTTCTATGGCGTAACACCCTCAAAAGCATTCAAAAAATAATTATGTCCAATTTTTACAATACTTGATTCTAATTCTGTGATAGTTTTGGGTTATAAATTAATAACTTAAGAATATGAAAAAAACTATTACACTTTTAATTGCAGTATGCCTATCGGCAAGCGTATTATCACAATCAAGTATTAATAAAAAAAAAGATTTAAAAATGAAATTGAACGCAGGAATAACAACAGACAAAATAGCAGAAAGCAAAGAGTTTTATACTAAAGTTCTGAATTTTGGAGTAACATTTGAAAATGAATTTTATCTATTATTACATACGCCAGATAAGAATATGAATTTAGCATTTTTGTTACCAAATCATCCTTCACAACAAGCGTTGTTTCATGAACCTTTTAACGGTAAAGGAATGTTTTTGACAATAGAAGTTGATGACGTAGATAAAATTTATAATGAAATAAAGAAAATGGGAATTGAAATTAGAATTGACATTAGGAATGAGTCTTGGGGAGATAGACACTTTGCAATTCAAGACCCAAACGGAATAGGGATAGATGTCGTAAAATACACAGAACCGGTAACGAAATAAAAACATTTTAAAGCAAAACGTTAAATATAAAGTTAAAAACATGTAGGTTTAGATATATTAATATTCAAACCCAAAATATTGCTATTATTCTATTAAATTTGGAATGAAAAATTAAAAGCCGGCTTTTAAAATAAACTGATATTATTAGCCATTACAGTAGATAATAAAAAAAATGAAAATAGAAAGTTTATACACTTACCCGATCAAGTCAACTAAAGGAATACTATTGAATGAAGTTAACGTTAGAGAAATTGGTTTTGAAAATGATAGATATTTTGGAATAGCTAATTCTTTAAATGAAATTATTACAGCTCGTGAAAATCCAAAACTACTAAAATTAGAACCTGAGATTAATAATGAATATCTTAAAGTGGTTTATGAAAATAAGTCTGTAAATTTCCCTTTAGAGAGTAAGTTTAATGATCTTAAAACTTCGCTATTTAAAAAAGAAGTAAGTGTAAAGGTTATTGATAATGAAATAAACAATTGGCTTACAGAAATATTAAAGACTGAAAGTAAATTAGTAAAAATAAACTTAAAGAATCTTCGAGAAAAAAACAATACTAAAATATCTTTAAGTGATTCATGTCCTATTCATTTAATAACTAAAGAATCTGTTGAAGCTCTTAATGAAAAACTAGCAATACCAATAGAGATAAATCGTTTCAGAGCTAATATTATAATTTCTGGAGCTAAAGCTTTTGAAGAAAGAAATTGGAAAAAAATAATTATTGGAGAATGTGAATTTAAAGTTGTTTCTGACACAGTAAGATGTTCTTTAATTACTATAAACCCTGAGAATGGAAATAAGGATAAAAAACAAGAGCCATTAAGAACTTTAGCAAAAGAATTTAAATCTAATGGGAAAGTTAGTTTTGGAATTTACTTAGTTCCAACAAAAATAGGATTAATTAAAAAATCGGACTCTTTGATAATAAAAACAGAAGCTTAAGTGAAAATCAAATGTTAATTTAATTATTGAATAAACATAAGTAAGAAGTAGCAATAGATTTGATAAAAGCCAAAAAGATGAAAGAAGTTGATAAAATAGCATTTATTGAAATTAAGGACGGACAAATTTTAAGCACACGATCTAAAGGGAAATCAAAATACTATATTCCAGGAGGAAAAAGAGAATTAGGAGAAACCGATGAAGAAACGCTTATAAGAGAAATATTAGAGGAGTTAGATGTACATATTAAACAGGATACAATTAAATATGTAGGAACTTTCAAAGCTCAATCAGACGGCGAAAAAGAGGGGGTTTTAGTTAAAATGACTTGTTATAAAGCGGAATATGACGGGGCTTTAAAACCAAAAAGTGAAATTGAAGAAATAAAATGGCTGAATTATAAAGATTTAAATATTGTATCGGAAGTAGATAAAAAAATATTTAAGTTTTTTAAAGAAAATGACGAACTGAAATAGTAATTAAACGTTGGCATTAATTAGACGAAAATGAGTGAAATTCAAAATAAAATGTTTCTAGAAATTAGAGACAAAGAAATATTTAACCAAACGCAACAGTATTCTTTTGAATACTTAGAAAGTGTTTTTGATCGAAATGTTTATCCAACAGAAGAAGCACTCGAAAACTTATCTATATTTAATGAAGAGCTACCAGCTAATTCTACAAACGCTAAAAATGTAATAGAACAATTAAATAAATATGGAAGTCCTGCAACAACAGCAACACTAGGAGGAAGGTATTTCGGATTTGTTTGTGGAAGCGCAGTTCCTGTAGGTTTAGCAGCTAAAAATTTAGGAACTTATTGGGATCAAGCCCCAGCAATGAATGTATTGTCACCCATAGGAAGTAAACTAGAATCGGTTGTTGAGAAATGGTTAGTAGATTTATTTAATTTACCAAAAAATACATCTGCAGGCTTTGTTAGCGGAACATCTACAGCTAATTTATGTGGTTTAGCTGCTGCAAGATATCGTATTCTTCAAAGGAATAATTGGGATATAAATAAAAAAGGGCTTAATGGTTCACCTAAAATAAGAATTGTAACAGGAAAACAAGCACATTCTACAGTTTTAAAAGCAATAGGGATATTGGGTTTCGGAACAGAAAATATTGAATGGGTAGCTGTAGATAGGCAAGGTATAATTATTGCCGAAGCTATTCCTGAATTAGATGAAAATACAATTCTTATTTTACAAGCAGGTAATGTAAATAGTGGCGCATTTGATGATTTAGAAACTATTTGTGAAAAAGCAAAAAAAGCAAATTCTTGGGTGCATATTGATGGTGCATTTGGTTTGTGGGCTGAGGCAGTAGAAGAATTGAAGTACTTAACAAAAGGAATAGGAAATGCTAGTTCTTGGGCTGTGGATGGACATAAAACCCTGAATACACCTTATGATTGTGGAATTATTTTATGTTCAGATCAAGAAGCAATGACTTCAGCACTTCACATGTCAGGAAGCTACATTATAGAGAGTTCTGAAAGAGACGGAATGTTTTATACACCCGAAATGTCTCGTAGGGCTAGAATAATTGAATTATGGGCTATAATGAAGTATCTAGGAAAAAATGGAATTGATGAAATGATTCTGACGATGCATAAAAGAGCCAAACAGTTTGCTGAAGAAATAGTAAAAATAGAAGGTTTTTATGTTGAAAATGATGTTGTATTTAATCAAGTAATTGTTAGGTGTAATTCTGATGAAATTACTGAGCAAGTATTAAGTAATGTTCAAATGTTAAGAGAATGCTGGCTTGGTGGATCTGTATGGTTTGGTAAAAAGGTAATGCGAGTAAGTATTTGCTCTTGGGCAACAACTGAAAATGATATATCAAAATCAGTAAAATCATTTGCAAAAGCGTTAGCATTAACTAAAACAAACAAAGAACTGGGATAAAATAAAACACTTTCATTAAATTTATTAACTGTTTTTACTTTCGTTGATTTCAGTAGAATAAATCGTTTTATAGATAAAGAACTCCTATATTTTAATGATATAGGAATTCTTTATTTTAGTAATAGATACAGATAGGTGCTAAAAACAGTAAGTATTAGTGTGAAAGAAGAAAGTTATTGCTACTAAAAGCTATGACTTAACATGTAAACATGATATTAAAAGATGAATTTTTTCTTGACCAAATTTTCACAAACTTGATTTACTCGGAAAGCACAATTAACTTATACAATCATATAAGATTACAGTTACCTTTAGCCCTTAAAATGCCTTATATAGTGTACAAATTATCAATCTAAATCAATTTTAACCTGTAGCCTATTTCAGGATAAGGCATATAAAAGTGATAGATTAAAATAAGTAAACTAACATAAAGTTTACCATTAATTTTGCGTAACATTATAATAAGCTTAAAAATAGTGTTATTAATTATTTTTAGGCTTTTTTTACGAGGACAAATTAGTGAATTGTTTTAATATTATAACTGAAAAAAATTACTTGAATCAATAACAAATAAAATTTAAATGAAAAAGACAATTAAAATTATATTTTTACTATTAATGAGTTTTTCTTTAAAAGGGTATACTCAAAATTCGAATGAAGTGATAGTCCTAAAATATAGAATGGTTGAATTGTTTTCAGAAGGTTTATCAGGTGTTGAATTAAACGATAAATGGGGGTTTGTAAATAAAGCAGGAAAAGAAGTTATTCCCTTAAAATATAATTATATAAGAAAATTTTCAGAAGGATTTTCAGAAGTTAGAATAAATAATAAATGGGGTTTTATAAATAAAAGAGGAAAAAAACTAACACCTTTAAAATACGAAGGTGTTTATAGTTTTTCAGAAGGATTCGCAAGGGTTGGGTTAAATAATAGGTGGGGGTTTATAGATAAAACAGGTAAAGTAGTTATTTCTATAAAATATGAAGAAGTTACTAATTTTTCAGAAGGTTTATCAGGTATTAAATTCAAAGGAAAATGGGGGTATATAAATAAAAATGGAGAGGAAATAATTCCATTTATATATGACAAGGTTAAAGATTTTAAAGAAGGTTTAGCAATCGTTTTATTAAATAGAAAAGGTGGTTTTATAGATAAAAGTGGCAGAAAAGTAACACCCATAAAATATGATTATATAGATGATTCTTCAAGGGGTTTTATATGTGTTAAATTAAATGGGAAATGGGGATTTATTGATAAAAGAGGTAAGGAAATAACACCTTTAATATATGACGATGTAAATGGTTTTTTAGAAGGTTTAGCTCATGTTAAATTAAACGATAAATGGGGTTTTATAAATGAAAAAGGAGAAGAAATTATTCCGTTAAAATATAATTCCGTTTCTGGTTTTTCAGAAGGGCTAGCTTGTGTGTCTCTAAATGGTAAATCAGGTCATATAGATAAAAGTGAAAACAAAATTACTCTCTTAAAATATAAATTTGTTTCTAGTTTTTCAGAAGGATTAGCAGGGGTTTCTTTAAGTGGTAATTGGGGTTTTATAGATAATAAAGGGAAAGAGGTAGTGTCTTTAAAGTACGATCACGTTGAAAAGTTTTCAAATGGTGTTTCTATTGTTAAGTTAAAAGATAAGTATGGCGTTATAGATAAAGCAGGAAAAGAATTAACACCTATAAAATATGATAAGATTTATAAATTTGAACAAGGTATGGCTATGGTTATACTAAATCGTAAAAAGGGATTTATTAATATGAAAGGAAAAGAAGTTATTCCTGCGAAGTATTATAGCGCACAAAATTTTAATGACGGTTTAGCTCTTTTTAATTTAAAGGGTACATGGTACTTTATAGATAAAACAGGTAAAATGTTAATTGAAGTTCGAAAGCCAATAAAATCAGGCTATGTAATAGATGGTCAATAAAATTAATACTTGTTTTAATTTTAAGCTTTATTATTATTATTATTATTATTATTATTTCAGAAAATTATTTGGCTATATTTATTACAAAACCTATAATTAACGAGGGGTTTAGTATTTAAACCAAAGTGAAAAAGATAAAACAGTATAATTTTTTTTAGTTAAGTCTTAAATAGAAAAAACTTACTTTTTACTCTACGACTTAGCATAGCTAAAACATTATTGTGTCTAATATTAAAACCTATATACTTAAAAAATAATGCTATTCATTTCTTTAACTTTTTTGAATTTAGTATATGTAATCTTTTTAGGTCTACGAAAAAAATATTTTTTAAATGAAACTAAAGAATACTTTTACAAAATATCTATAGAAACGTTATTTATGAGTATAGTTATTGGCTTATTAGAAGGGAGTTCGTATTCTCATGGTTTTGATATACCATGGTGGGGTTTTAGTTTAATTAGTTTTGTACTTATATTAAGTTTTACTTGTTTGTTTATAGGAATGCTTAAACTAAAAAATAAATTGTATTCAATGATTAAAACAAATTTTGATTAATTACATCTTAAAAAGGATAAAGGAGAGTAATAGACTAAATTTAAATCTCGTATTTTTTTAAAATGAAAAATATAATCAAAAAAATACTGATTGTAATTTTATTCAATAGTTTAACATCTTGTTCTCAAAATAAAAAAGTAACAATAAATCAGGTTAAATTTTATTCAGAGATAAGTTACCAAGCTGAAAAACAAAATGGAATTCAATGTAAACATATGATAATTTTAGAGAAACAGTTAAAAGAATAAGATGAAAAAAATCAATAGAATAATGACAAATATCTGTTCTGATAATTTACCAGAAAGCAGAAATTTCTACACAAAATTATTTGACTTTAATGTTGATTTTGATAGTGATTGGTTTATTCATTTAATCTCGAAGGATAAAAAACTTGAATTAGGGATAATAGACCGAACAAATGATATTGTGCCGAAGGATTTTCAAGACAATCCACAAGGATTTTATGTAACGTTTGTGGTTGATAGCGCAGACGAAATATTTCAAATAGCTGAATCGGAAAACTTTGAAATTATAAGTGAGCCTACTGATACATTTTACGGTCAAAGACGATTATTACTTAAAGATCCGAATGGAGTTTTAGTAGATATATCTTCTCCTATTGAAGGATTTAATTTTTAAGGTAAAAACTGATTGTAGGTTTAATTAAAAGCAAATTAGGCTTTTTCTTAAGTCATAACTCTAATTAAAAATCCTTTTTAAATTTGACCTTTTTTCATAAGTTATTGAGCTGTTTTAGTAACTTGATAAGATAACTCTCAGAGTATTTTTGCATCAAATATAATAACAATACTAAAACAATGATTATGAATATAACATTAAGCCAAGCGGAAAAAGCAATCATAGCAGCAAAACAAAAATCTAAAGCAATTAAAACAAAAATGAACATTGCAATTGTAGATTCTGGAGCAAATTTAGTGTCATTTGTAAGAATGGATGGAGCTTGGTTAGGTTCTCTAGATATTGCTATTAAAAAAGCAAAAACAGCTCGTTATTTTGATATGAATACTGGAGTTATAGGAGAGTTATCTCAGCCAGGACAGCCATTATTTAACATCGAACATTCAAATAATGGATTAATTACATTTCCAGGAGGTGTACCAATTAAAAACGCAGCAGGCGAAATTATTGGAGCTATTGGTGTAAGCGGAAGTTCAGTTGAAAATGACCACGTAGTTGCAGAAGCTGGAGCATCAGTAATTTAATAACTTACAAATTAATTTAAAGAGGGTAGCTAAAACTAATTATTCTCTTTTCTTTTTAAAAAGGATATGAAAAAATATTTAGCTGAGTTTATAGGAACATTTGCTTTAGTTTTTTGTGGTACTGGAGCAATAATTGTAAATGAACAATCTAATGGAAGTTTAGGATTAATAGGAGTAGCATTAACTTTCGGAATAATAATTAGTGCTATGATTTATGTTTTCGGAAATATTTCAGGAGCACACATAAACCCATCTGTAACTATAGCATTAGTAATTGGAAAATTATCATCAAAAAGAGAGGCTGTGTTTTATATTTCAGCTCAAGTATTAGGAGCTGTTTTAGCAAGTAGATTACTAAAATTTACATTTCCTGAAAACTTAACATTAGGAATTACAAAACCTTCAGGAGAATTATTACAATCTTTTATAATCGAATTTATTTTAACTTTTTTTTTAATGCTTACGATTTTAGGTGTAACATCTAAAAAAGAGTTTTCTAATATTGCAGGATTTATAATTGGATTGGTTGTAACAGCAATCATTCTTTTTGCGGGAACAATTTCTGGAGGCTCATTTAATCCTGCAAGGAGTTTGGCGCCTGCAATTGTATCAGGAAACTTTACTGCTCTTTGGATTTATATCGCAGCGCCCATATTAGGTGCAATTTTAGCAATGTTAGTTTGGAAAATATTTAATAAAGTAGAAAATAACAGGTAACGAATAACTGTAATGAAAACTAAACAAGATATTTATTTTAGGTAAACAGATACCTATTTTTTTACATTAAGTTAATCCTTATTTTAATTGTAAAACTTTGTTTTATTAATTTATTAGTGATTATGAGCTAAAGGTGATTTTATACTCTTTCTTTTTTGAATATAAAATATTTACACGATTTATTGTGTTTATAGGCATTGAATGAACAGAAAACAAAAGTTTTCGGAACTTTATGTTTCATGCAATACTAATTTTGTTTCTTATATATCTTAACAAATAAAATAATAAAAAGAGCCTTCTTTTATGTTGATTTACACATATTATTCTATTAAATTTGAAATAAAAAATAAACGTTGGGTTTTAGATAAGCTAACGTTGCGTGCACATTAAAAGATTACAAATACCATCCTATTAAATGCAAGAAATCACCATTCGTAAGATAAAAGAATCTCATTTTCCTGCGAGCTTTGATATTATTAACCTTGGAGATTTACTTGTAGATATAAATATGGAAGAGGGATTGCATCGTCATGATTTTTTTTTCCTTATGGTATTAGAAGAAGCAAGTGGTAAGCATCATATTGATTTTAATAGTTTTTCCATAGCTTCAAATACCATTTTTTTTATCCGCCCTGGGCAAGTTCATGAATTAATTCTTGAACAAGGCAGCAAAGGCTATCTTATTACATTTGACGCTAACTTTTATTCGTTTAGCAGTAACCAAGAAAAAGAGGTTTTTCGAAAGGTAATTCAACATAATTATTACAATTTTGATAATGAAAAGTTTGAAGCTGTTTTATCAATTTTCAAATATATCTTTAATGAATTTACTCAAAAAAAAACAGGGTATAAAGAAGTGATTAAAGCAAATCTAAACGTTCTATTTATAGAATTGATGCGAGATATTATGAAAAATAATACGCAAAAAAAACAGAACGATCCATACGAGCAAGAGTTACTTGAAAAGTTTGTGCAATTATTAGAAAGTAAAATATGTACAAATAAACAAGTAACTGAATATTCTAAAATGTTACACATTACACCTTATAAACTAAATGCTATTACCAAAAAAATGTTTGGAAAAACCAGTTCTCAATTAATAAATGAACAAATTATTCTTGAAGCAAAAAGATTGTTGTTAGCAACATCCAATCAAATAAATGAAATTGCATTTAAATTATGCTATGAAGATCCTGCATATTTTATTCGGTTTTTTAAAAGAAATACGGGATATACACCTCAGGTTTTCCGGCAGAATTTTAAATAAGTACAATCCCTTTTGATATTTGTCCTATCAAGATAATTGGATTGCGAGTCATCTTTGCAAAGAATTTAACAATTTAATATAAAAGATGAATGCAATATTTAAAATCGTACTAATAGGAATTGGGGGTACTATTACAATGGATGTTTATGCCTTTATTTTAAAACTATTCAAAATTAAAGGGCTTGATTATAAATTTCTAGGTCGTTGGATTGGGCATATTTTTAAAGGGAAATTTAATCACAATAAAATATTTGATGCTGTACCTATTAAGTACGAGCAAATTATCGGGCAAGTAAGTCATTATTCTATAGGGATAGCCTTTGCTTTTTTACTAGTAATTGTTTTCGAAAAAAAATGGCTAGATAATCCTTCACTTTTCCCAGCTTTAGTTATTGGTTTGCTAACAATGATTGCCCCTTTTTTTGTAATGCAACCTGCATTTGGTTTTGGTGTTGCAGGTTCAAATTTACCAGATCCAAACAAAGCTAGGTTAATGAGTCTTTTTATTCATTGCGTATATGGTATTGGTTTATTTATAACAGCTTTCGTTTTAAGTAAAACTAAACTTACTGATTGAAACGAATACATAGCAAGTAAAGTAAAACACAAGTTATTTTTAAGGCTTGTTTTTGCTTTTTAAAAATTAAATTAAGAGAGCTTATAATTAACTACTATATCATTTTTTATTAAGATATTTGAACACAAATAAGTTGTAATAATTTTTTTAAAAAAAACTATGAAAAATAGAATAATAGGCGTTTTAATGGCGCTAGGGCTAATATCGTCTTGTAAAAATGCTGAAACTGAAAAAAATGCAGATGACTATAATAATAGAATTGAGTTTACAGATGGCAACGGGAATAAAATTTCAAAAAAAGAATTAGCCACTTCAACAGGAAGATTTAATTATGAAATTTATGGAGTAGAAGGGGTGTCTGATTTAGCGAAATCATTACATAACCAAGCAAGACAATTAGGACAGGCTGGTGATTATACTAGTGCAATTAAAAAATTGAATGAAGCTAATAAAGAAGTACCTAATTGGCCATATCCGCTTTATGATTTAGCATATACTTATTTATTGCTAGATGATCACGAAAATGCTTTAAAGTATTATCGAATTACAAACAAAATGGCACCTAAAGGATTTTATACGTCTAAAACTGCTTTGCATACGTTAGAACGAGAAAATAAAGGTGAATTAAAAAAAGGGTTATATAAATCATACTTATCTCTTCAGTGGATAAATAACCTTACCGAAAAAAAAAAATTATAAAGCTATTAGTTAAAAAGTATCCTTCTTTTGCACCAGCTTGGAAAGATTATTCAGATTTATTAGTAAATGAAGAAAGGCTAGCGGCTATAGAAAAAGGACTTGAGCAAAATTCAGATGTTGAAACAAAGGGGATTTTACTTATTAATAAAGCACTTGTAATAAATGAGAAAGGAAATTTAAAAGAAGCAGTCGAACTATTAACCAGCGTAATTTTTGATTTAAATGCTACTTTAGGAAATGTTGAAATGGCAAAATTTGTTTTAAATAATATTTCTGAGAATAAATAATTGGCAGTGATATTGTATTTAAAGTGATAAAATAATGGTGTACGTATAAAACGGTAGGTAAGTTAGAATGGTTAATGAGTGGAGGCTGAGACTACTTATGCATTATCTGATTTATTAATAACACTCAATAAACGAGATTAGATAAAGAATGATATAAATTCTGAATAGCCAATCTGTGTTAGTACTGTAGCATGATATAAGTTTTGTATATAAATGAGTTGCTGTTAATTTGAAAACTACTTATTACTAGGTATGTTTTTAATTATAATTTCAGTTTAATTTTAACGATTCATAACTAAATCAAATAAATATGAAAAAACGTTTCAAACAGTTTGGGTTTGCTTTTATAGCATCTATTGCTTTATCAAGCTGTGTTAATTTAAAGCACGTTAATCAATTTTCTTCAACATCATTAAAAAGTATAAAAACTTTTGAGAAATTAAATTATAGTTTTACACAAAGTTGCATTGACAGGTGTGTTATTGAAAGCTTCAATAATTTAAGAATTGATTTTAAAGAATGTGATTGTAAAATGGATAAAGTTGCTGATAGCATTACTTTAAAAATTTATGGATCAATAGGTGGTTATTTTAATAGTTTAGCAAAACTATCTGATAATGGTCTTACAGCATATAAGACTGAAATTTTGGAAACTGCGTTGACTGAAGGAAATTTTGGATCAATTACAATCGATAAAAAGCATGTAGTGTCTTATTCTAAAATATCTGAACTATTAATTGGAGCATTTACTGATGGTTACAGAAGAAGTAAGTTAAAGAAATATGTTAAAAATGCTAACGAACCTGTAAAAGAATTGATACGGTTTTTAGATTTTAATATTTCTGAAAATCTTAAGGGAAAATTAGCTGTTAAAAAAAATAGGGTTAAGGCGGTTTATTTTGATTTGTTAGCAGAGAGTTCTCTTTCTACTGTAGAGAAGAGGAATTCGATTGAAAAATATTATACTGAAATTAATAAAATTAATAAGCAACAGAAAAAATTAGAAACGTATTCAAAGGCTTTAAATAAAATATTAAAAGGTCATCAGAAACTATATGATAATATAGATAAATTAAAAGTGAAAGAAATTAAGCAATCTCTTTTTCAGTATGCAAGTGAAATCAATTTAATAATTTCAGAATTTAAAAAAATAGAAGAATAAGATGGCTAATTTAACTTCACAACAAATAAACGTGTTGGCTAATAATTTTTTAGCATTGGCACAAGCAATAGGAGAATATAGGTATACTAATTATGAATCTTTAACAGATAATCAAAATATGGTTCTTCGTGATTCACACAGGCGTACACTCGACTATTCTGATAATTTATTTACGCTGTCTGCAACTTTAGTAATGAATGATGTTGATGATTCACTGGCTAGATTAGATGCAATAACGCATGAAATAAAGAATACCTATGAATCACTATCAGATGTTCAAAAAGCGATTAATATAGCGGCAACTATTGTAACGTTAGGAGCTTCTGTTTTTAGTTTAAACCCACAAGCAATAGTTGATGCATTGTCTAATTTTACAGCTGCAATAGAGAATTAATAGAGTACTTCTAGATTATTTTATTATTAAGATATTTCAATATATTAGTATGCTATAAAGAAGCGTGAAACTTCTTTTATTTGGGTAATTATTCAGATAAATAGAAGTTTTTTTTCTAAACAGGTTATATACTATGAGACCAATAAGGTTTGAAAAATGTAAAAAAGGACAAATATTTGAATATCATTTTACCAGAAAGATGATCAACTAATTATTGACTTAGATGAACACTTTGGTAATAATAAAATACTTTAGAGAAATTGGTGTAAAAGTTCAATATATCTAATTTCAAAAAGTAGAGAATATTTTACCCTATAAGCTGTTTATTTGGGAGTTAAGTGAAAATGAAAGGTTACTTGGTAATGGAATTTACAACGTATTAGATTTCAAATATAAAGAGAGTTAAGAAATCTCAAAGTATGGTTTACATGAAAAAGAGAACATTGATATGAAAAAAATATAAAATGAATTGGATTTTTAAGAATTTACACCTTCTTATTTCTTTGTTGATAGTTATACCAACAGGAATAATTTACGGTTCGCCATCAATTTTACAAAAGCAATTAGATATTCAAGTAAACACTATCGACCTTTCAAATATGCTGAAAGCAAATATGTGCTTGTATCTTGGGGTTTCACTCGTATGGATTTTAGGAATTTGGAAAACCCAATATTGGAAACGAGCTACCGAACTGAATATATTATTTATGTTAACGCTTGCAACAGGACGTGCGCTGAGTATGATAATAGATGGGGTATCATCAGAAGGTTATATTTTTGGGATTATAGCGGAGCTTGTGCTAGGTGTTTTTTCGGTTTATCAGCTTAAAAAATATAATGTAGTTACGTGTTATTAAATATCATTAAAATGAAAATTAAACAGCTTTCAGAATCAATTTGGACTATTGACAATTTTTTGACTCCAACAGAATGTAATAACCTTGTTTTGTTTAGTGAGCAAAAAGGGTATGAAGAGGCAACTGTAAGTTTAACTTCAGGAGCTAAAATGATGAAAAACATTAGAGACAATTATAGATTAATTCATTTCGATGTTGCTTTAGCCAATAAATATTGGGAGAAGCTACTTCAATTCTGTCCTAAATATATTGAGAACAATGAAGCTGTTGGATTAAACGAACAATTTAGATTTTATAAATATGAAGCAGAACAAAGGTTTAAAAGACACATTGATGGTAGATTTAGACGAAGTGAATTTGAAGAAAGTAGAATTACCTTTATGATATACTTGAATGATGATTATATAGGTGGTCAAACGAAGTTTAATGATATAATTATAACACCAAATATAGGAACAGCATTATGTTTTATACACGAACAAAAGCACGAAGGTATTCCTGTTAAAAAAGGGGAGAAGTATGTTTTAAGATCGGATGTTATGTATCGAAGAATAACGAATGTATAGTAAAAAGTTGAAGTGAAATTCTGTATTTCCAACTTATATAGGTTGGATAATGAGATATGGATTCCGGATATAAATAATTTGGGATCAATTGAATAAAACTACACATATTTAAAAGGAAGAGCGATGAAAAATTTTCAATTATTACTATTTATTTTACTATTAATATTAGTTTCTTGTGAAGAGAGATTTAATGGTAAAGATGAAGAATCTATAAAAATCTCGATAGAAAAAATTATAAAAAAACTTAATCAAATAGAAAGAGCTAATTTATCTAAAGCACTGGATATTCTTACATTTGAAGCTTATCGATTAGAGGGTGGAAAATTAAATAAATATAAGGGGAAATCTAGCAAGGACATTTCATTTGAAATGATTGACGGGTTAACGTATTCAGCAGTATTGAATTTAGCGGATGTTATCTTGAAGAATAATAACAAACGAGATATTAAAGAGTCAACAAAAATAATTGATAGCTTAAGTCTTAAAAAAACGAAACTGGTAACAATTAGTAACCAACTTAACCTATTTAAAATAAGTTCAGTTAAAATCGTTGAATTTGTTTTTATGGATAAATTGACTCCTAAGTTAGAGGTAGAAATGGAATATACAGGTAAAAACAAACTTGTAGGGAAGAAGTCAATAATGTATCTAGTTGATACCAAATATCAGTACATTCGTATGGAATATAATTATGAAAGAGATTTAGAATGTGGTGATATACTAAAAGGAAGTGTGATTTTAACGTTAAAAGGTGAAGACTATCCAAAAAAATTTCCGGTGGAGAATCCAATTTTTTCCGATTATGGAGGTGAGTTTAATGTTAGTGTCAAGAGTTTGGTTATCGATGGAAAGACAGTTGAAATGCCTGATGGAAATATTTTGAAAATTGAGACTGAAATAGAAAGAAATATAGAAAAGTTAAAAGGGTTAAAAAATGAAAAATAAACTTTGTACAAGTTGAAATTCAGGGATAAATGAAAATAAACATTGAAATTAATGATTTAACTGATTTACTGAAAATTTAGTAAATAATCTAGAGTAAAAAAAACTATAGCTAGTAAGGGTTTTAGTGGTAGTTTCAAAGTAAATACATGTAATAAACTCATGGGGAGGTGTTCCCCCTTTGGGTGTATCGTTATAACGCTGAGTAGAATTGTAAAAACCCAAGTTTTCCTTGGGCAAAATAATATTCTAAAAATTAAATTTCGGAAATATTGTTTCCGCTTACAGTTGAAAAGTATTTAATTAGGAAAGAGAAACTCGACAGTCAAAGCGCAATAAGAATTGTAGATAAGATGGGATTAAATTGAATGATAAGTTTGAAAGGATTGGTCTTATCAATAGAAAATCGCTAATTATAAAAGCTCTTTTCGAAAAAAATAATTCTATTCTTATTTATCTTATCTTAAGAAAAATCTCTCTAAAAGTTATTAATAGAACACTTTCTAAAAAATTAATTCATAGCTCTCGTGGAATGATAATTAAGAAAGTTATAAATATTATCTTATCATTGATTTTTCTAATTATTACTTCACTAATTTGGGGAGTAAAACAAGCTGATTTAGCATTGTTTATAGGTTCCGTTTTAACATTTGTAGGAGTTGCCTTTTTTGCTCAATGGTCGTTACTGTCAAATATTACTTGTAGTATTATCTTATTTTTTAATCACCCCGTTAAATTAAATGATTCTATTATTATACTAGAATCAAAAGACTATGTAATCGAAGGCAGAGTTGTTGATATAGGTTTATTCTTTGTGACACTTGAAACAAAAGAATCTGGAAAAATTACTTTACCTAATAATATTTTTATTTTAAAAAGCATTAAGAATATTACGAATGAAATTAAAATATCAAATGATAATGTTTAACTTTATTTAGCCTAAAACTAAATCAAACTCTAAAAAATGAAAAATGAAAAAGCTTACATCAAATATTGGACTTTTAACTAAAATGATTTTTTTAGTTATAATTATCTGGATCGTTTCAACAATTCTAATAATATTTGGTCTTGATAATTGGTCTGACAGAGGTACTTTTGGTGATTTATTTGGAGCGGTAAATGCTTTGTTTTCTGGATTAGCTTTTGCAGGACTGATTTACACAATAGTATTACAAAAACAAGATTTAGAATTACAACGGAATGAAATTACTTTGAACAGAGCAGAACTTAAAAAGACTGCTAAAGCACAACAGAATTCTGAAAAAGCATTGATTGAGCAAGTTGAACAAATGAAAAAAGCATCGAAATTAAATGCGCTAAAAACATTAATTGACTATTATAATATTCAAATTGATAATTCTAATAATACTCCTGAAGTTATATTAAAAGCGAAAGAAAAAAGAAGAGCTACGATTAAAGAAATAGATATACTAATTGATAGAATAGAAGATGACGATTTAGAATAAATCAAGATATAGCAATAGTAACCGTTACATAAGCCTATAATTATAAAAATGACGATCATATAAGCTCTTTTTAGGACTTGTTTTTTATAATTTTATCTTTATTTTTTAAAACAACATATATAGTGTAAAAATTATGAGTGTAAATTGTAGCTATATTTCAGAACTAGAAAACGTAAAAAATACAGACTAATGCTTAATGTAAATTAAGTTTATACATTTTTATTATGAAAAAAATAATTTATTTCTTTATTATACTTTTAAGTTTAAATCAACTTAAAGCACAGGTATCTATAATCACTGACCAATTTAGTTCAATGATTACGAATAGGGGTTGGGATTATTCAAGTGACAGAAAGCTGTTTGAGGTAGAGTTAAATGATAAACTTACAAAAAATTATGTAGTTGTTTCTAAAAATAAAAGTGGAGCTGAAAATGATATACTTTATATAGAGAAGTTTACAAAAAACAAAAAAGCAACATTTATTAAAGGATTTGTAAAAACATTTTCTATAAAGTTTACACATAAAACAAATTTAAGTCTTTCTTTTGTTCGTAATAGAATGATGTATAAAGACATTGATAAAGATGGAAATGTTGAGTTTATTTATATAATTAAGGAACAAGAAAATGGAGTAAATAGCCCATTAATGAAAATTATTGGACTAATTATGTATAAAAACAAAGCATATAAGTTGTGGGTTCATGCTAAAGAAAGTTTTAAAACGACACATTTTGACGAAAACTTTAAAGAACTTCCTGAAAATGTATCTTCCGAATTTTTAGAATTTTGGGATAAACTTAAAAAAGAATAATTTAGTTTTATTATAAAAAAGTTATGCCCCTTAAGTTATAGAATTAATTTTCTTTAATGATAAATAAAAATAGAGTGTAAGTATAATTATACTTGTTCTATTGATAATATAAAGATTGCCTATTTTTATAGTAATTTTGTAAAACAATAAGTACCAGTTTAATAAATGAGAATCAAATCGATAATATTAATTGCTTTTCTTATTATGTGTAGCTAAAATATAAAGGATTTAACATTAGAAGAAAGTATTAGAGCTGTTGTGAATAAAAGTTCTATTAGGAGAAAAGAAAAAGTAGAGAAAATTGTTATTTATAAAAGTATTCCAATTCCTGAACTTATAGGGTTTGTAAAAGAAATTGAAAAATCTTATTTGATTTCTATTACTTTAAGATTACGAAAAAAGCTAATGAAATTTGGCATGAACAATCGACTAAATTAACTATTAAATTTTTCAAAAACGCTAAAAGTATCTGGGGTTATTTTTACAGAGATAAAAATGGAATTGATACAATATCTGAAGGCGTAATAGAGCAATGAGAATTTGAAAACGAAGAAGATGCAAAGAAAGCTTTAGAGCAAATTCAATCTGTTGGTCATTTGGTTTATTTTAATACAGAGCCATTTCATTGTAGCGTAAAGAATTACTTAATTACATTTAGAACAAGAGCTATGGGATTTAGTTACGACCAGAAAAAAGTATTTGAAGAATTTAAATCTAAAATTGAACCTTAAAAACAACCAAGGTAAAATCAAAATATTCTTAAATTTTCACAAAACACCATATATTAACTACTTAAGTTTTATTGTCAAGCTGTTTTTTCTGTGTTTTGTACATGTTTATTTCTTGAAATAAAAACTGTACATTGAGTGAAGCTATGTTTTTGTACAGAAAAAAATGAAAAAAATGAAATAAATAGAAATGTACAAGTGATGTACATTTTTTAAAACTGAAAAAAAACTGTACAAAAATGATAAAAGAAATAAGAAAACACTTTGATGCAAGAATTATATCTCTAGCTAATTATTTAGGCGTTTCTTTCGAAACAATGCAATCGATATCTGTACATCGTAGAAGCTATAGTTTTGAAGGAATGAACAAATTGTTAACACTGTAGAAAGCCTTGTCTTTAAAAGCTCCTTTAAAAGAATTACCTGGTGCAGGTGATTTTTTTATGGCAGAAAAAAAAGCTGCTGAAAAACCTTTAAATAAATTGTTAGCTACAAAAAAGAGAAACTTATATATACGAGAAACATCTTTACAAACATTAGAAACAAAACGAAAAGCTTGGCAAAGGGGATTGCATACTTCTATTAAGTTGCTAGAAAAAAGAACGTTAACCAATAGTGATGTAAAATGGGTCGATTTACGTAAAAGGCATTTAGAAATAAGATTAGCCGAGAATACTTATTTTAAAGAGATAGAATTAAAAGCAAAAACACATAGCTTAAAAGCTGAGGTAGCTTACATAGCAGCTTTTATTGCTGAGCAAAATAATGGTAATCTTTAATAATGGTGTCTACAAAATCTACTGGGTTTTGTTTTGTTGTAATTCCTGTTACTTCTATAATTTTTAAATGTAGTTTTGAAATTACTTTATGATTTCTTTTTTTTCTAGCATCATTATATACCTTTTTTATGGTATGCATATCATCATCACTTAATAATGTTGCTTGTGCGTAAATAGGCGTATAATTATCAGATATATCATTCGCAATAGTATCTCTTAAAGTAATTCTTTTCTTTTCAGTAATAACAGTAGTACCAGCGGCTAAATCGCCAAGTCGCTGCCCTTTTCCGTTTAAAAGAATTGTTAAAACAGCAACAGAACCACTAGCAAGGCTAAAATCGATAATTCGCAATAACCAACGAATTAAATAACTACCAAAAGTAGGTTTAGAGCCGTCTATTTTTACAACCCTAGTTTGGTTAAAAAATTTACCAGGAGTTTGCCCGTTCATTAAAATTTCAAAAAGTAAACTGTAAAAAAAAGTAGGCAAACCTAAAAGAAGGTATAAGCTCATATACTCCATGCTAGGTACCATATTTAGCATCCCCATTATTAAGAATATAATAATATAGTAGCCAATAATAAATAAAGCATCGATTAAATAAGAACCAATACGGGTAGTAACATGGGCTACATTTTGGGTTATAGCAATATTTTGAGCAGTTTCTATTTGAAAATTATCCATTAATTAGTTTTTCATTTTTGTTGTTGATAATTCTATAACTTTTTTTAGATTAGCGAAGATAAAAATATTCTATGAAAAGAGAGAGTTCTCATAAAACTTGCTATAATTTATTTTTTAAATGAGAGAAGCTGCTTTTGTAAAAAAAAATAAAGAGAAATGGCAGCTGTTTGAAGATGCGTTGTATAATAAAACGAGCCTTTCTCCTGATAAATTATCAGATTTATATGTTGAGTTAACAGATGATTTAAGTTATGCTAAAACCTTTTATTCAAAAGGGAATACCTTGGTATATTTAAATGCAATAGCTGCTACAGCACATCAAAAAATTTATAAAACTAAAAAAGAAAGTAAAAATAGATTCATTAGTTTTTTTAAAACAGAATTTCCATTATCATTTTACAAACATCAAAAGCAATTATTAATAGCTTTTAGTGTCTTTGCCTTTTTTAGTATCGTGGGTGCTTTCTCATCAGCAAATGATGTTGACTTCGTACGCCTTATTTTAGGTGATAGTTATGTAAACATGACTTTAGAGAATATTGAAAAAGGAGATCCTATGGCCGTTTACAAAAAAGCCAATGAGGTTGATATGTTTATCGGAATTACCATAAATAATATAAAAGTAGCCATGTATGCTTTTGTTTTAGGAATGTTATTCTCTGTAGGAACCTTATATATTATGATGCAAAACGGTATAATGTTAGGCTCATTTTTATATTTTTTTTATGATAAGAATTTACTTTGGGAATCTTCTAGAACAATTTGGATTCATGGTACTATAGAAATATCAGTAATTATAATAGCTGGTTGCGCAGGTTTAGTTTTAGGAAACGGATTACTATTCCCCAAAACCTATTCTAGATTAGAATCCTTTAAAAGAAGTATGAAAGACGGATTAAAAATAATGGTAAGTAGTATTCCGTTTTTTATAATCGCTGGTTTTTTAGAAGGTTTTGTAACCCGCCATACCGAAATGCCTGATTGGTTAGCAATTCTTATCATTTTATTATCATTAGCAAGTATTATATTTTATTACGTTATATATCCATTTCAATTACACAAAAAACAAAAAACAAATAACCAATGCATAAAGAGTACATAGAGTTTAAAAAAGAAAGAGATTTAGGTGCTATTATTAGCGATGCTTTTAAATTTATACGATTAGAAGGGAAAGAATTTTTCTTAACAATTTTTAAAATAGCTGCAATACCAATTTTAATAGCCGTTGCCGCAATGTTTTATTATATGACAGCTATCCCATCATTAGCTACACAAGAAGTAGGTGGTATAATGGGGATGTTTTCAGCAATGCTTTTAATGATGGTTGCTTATCTCGTAACTTTTGTTGTTATTAATTTAGCAGGAATGCATTATATAAAATCGTATATAGAAAATAATGGACAGGTAAATCAAGAAGAAATTACAAGAAAAACAAAAGAACGTTTTTGGTCTTTTATGGGATTTGGAACACTATCTGGTATTGTAATTGTTATTAGTTTTTTACTATGCTTTCTTCCTGTATTTTATACTTGGACAGTATTATCTTTAGGAGGCTCTATATTAGTTTTTGAAAACGAATCAGGAACATCAGCATTTGGTAAATGTTTTAGTTTTATTAGTGGTCATTTTTGGGAAACTTTTGGGGTTATAATAGTTGTAGGGCTTTTAGTAGGTATGTTAGGATACATTTTTCAAATACCAGCAACGATATATCAGTTTATTCAAATGGGTATAGGAATGAATAGTGAAGATCCTACAGCGGTATTTGGTTTATTTAGCGACCCTATTTATTTACTATTAAATTTAGTTTCTATTTTAGGACAACTAATGTTTTACTCAATAACACTAATAACGAATGTGTTTTTATATTTTGATATAAATGAGCAGAAAAACTTAACAGGAACCTTTGAAAAAATAGACGGCTTAGGTCAGTAATAATTTGAAACACTTACTTTTTTATATAGCATTTTTATTGCTTTCTTTTTCTGTGTTTTCACAAACAACAACGAAGGAAGTTAAGTTTGATGAAGCATTTATTGAGCAACGAAAATTTGATGCAAAAAAAATAGAAGCATACAAGCAACAAGATGATTTTATATATGTTGTTGAAAAAAGAGAACCTACTATTTTAGAAAAAGCATGGAGCTGGTTTAAACGAAAGGTAAAAAGCATACTGTCTTATATTTTTGATGATATTAAACCAGCTGTGGGTTTTTTATGGAGTCTGTTTAGAATTTTACCGTATGTAATTGCCGTTTTAGTACTGTACTTTATTATTAAGTTCTTTTTAAAAGTAAATGCTAGCAATATTGTAACAGGTAAAAAAGCGAAGTCGATTGTAAACTTATCTGATGAAGAAGAATTAATAAGAGATAGAGATTTACCAAAATTAATAAAGGCGGCAATAAGCGATGGGAATTACAAATTAGCAACGCGTTATTATTATTTACTGTTATTAAAAAAATTATCAGAAAAAGAGTTGATTTCTTGGCAGCAAGAAAAAACAAATGAAGATTATATAAAAGAAGTTTCATCAAATAAAAATTTGCATAAAGAATTTAAAGAAGTAACACACTTATACGATTACGTTTGGTACGGAGAATTTTTAATAGATAAAGAAAAGTTTTTACAAGCAGAAGTTAGTTTTAAAAAAGTGATTGCTAAAATTTAAGAATTTGGATAAAAAGCTAAAAATATATATTGGTTTATTGGTGTTTATTGTACTTGGTATTATATACATCGAATTGATAAAACCAAAAGAAATTAATTGGTTTCCAAGTTATGACGCGAAGCATAAAATACCATACGGAACCTATATTTTGCATAAAGAAATGCCCTCACTTTTTGCTAATAAAAAGGTAAGAGACGTATATCAAAGTCCGTATTTGTTTTTAAAAGATTCAATAAATAAAGGAACTTATTTTTTTGTTGATGGTAAGCTAAATTTTGGAGAAGAAGAGTTTAATGAGTTGTTAAAATTTGTAGCAAGAGGAAATGATGTTTTTATAGCTACTAATGGCTTAAACTTAGATACATTAAACATTAAAACAAAACAGTTAAGTACTACTGCTTTTGAAGAAAAAGCATACCAAAAGATAGTTAATAAAAAATTAGATGCGAATGAGTATCATTTTGATAGAGATTTTCCGAAAGCCTATTTTTCGAGTGTAGATACTTTAAAAACAACTGTTTTAGGAGAGTTGCTTATTAAAAATGAAAAAGATTCCATTGTAAGTCATAAGCCTAATTTTATTAAAACAGAATTCGGAAGAGGGTCTTTTTACTTACATACATTTCCGCAAGCATTTACCAATTACAATATGCTTTTAGATACCAATTATACCTATGTAGCAAGTGTATTATCGTATTTAAATAGGAATAACAATAATAGTTTAGGAGAACAGAATACGAGTTCTAGTAATAGTACAATTCTTTGGGATACGTATTATAAAACAGGGAAAAGCGGAATAAGTTCGCCAATGCATTATATTTTAAGTTCAAAACATCTTAAGTGGGCCTATTATATGGCTTTAATTGGTGTGTTGTTTTTTGTGATTTTTAAAGGGAAAAGAGATCAACGACTTATACCTGTAATTACGCCTTTAAAAAATCAAACATTAGCCTTTACCAGAACCATTGCGAATATGTATTATGAAAAATCAGATCATAAAAATATAGCAATTCATAAAATTAATTACTTTTTAGAATACATAAGAATTACACACCGGTTATCAACTTTAAAAATTGACACCATTTTTTATGAAAAATTAGCGAGTAGAAGTGGAAATTCGTTAGAAAAGGTTGAGGTTTTATTTAAAAAGATAACTATAATACAATCAAAAGAAAAAATTACCCAAGAAGAGTTGATTGTCTTGAATAGGGAGATTGAAGTGTTTAAAAAATAAAAAGACAGTAATTGATATGAAATTGAGCATAACGATAATTACTTTGTCATTAATATTATTTTCTTGTAGCGATAAAGACGATGCTGATATAAAAATAACCATATTAGATAAGGAAATTAATGTTCCTTTTTATGAAGAAAATTGGAATAATATTAATTACATTAATAATTATAAAAATCAGAAGGTAGTAAGGGTTAATTTTAAAATTGAAAATACAAGTAATAGTAATTATCTTTTTTGTCCTATTTCAAAAGATTTAATTAAGGGAAATGCACCATTTAATGCTTTTCCTACCCCTTTAAAAGGACTTAGTTTAAATAATTTTATAATTAAAGATGAGACAGGTAAAGTAATAGAAAGTGAAATAGGAAATGTTTTAGGCGGACAAAGTGAATGTGCAGAAGAGTTAATACAAAATACAAACCTTTTTTTTAATAAAATGGGAGATAGCATAAGTGATTATGATGCTATGTATAAAGGATTAGTTTCAAGAAGTTTATTTATAATTCCAAATAAAGCTACACTTTATTTTCAATCATATATAGGCTTACCAATGAACGTAACTGATTTTGAGATGTCAGATATAGAAGTGATTGATATAAAATCAGAAAAAAAATATTCAATTCAAATGATATTTTCAGCGGATAATAAAGTTGTGAAAGAGAGATTAACAAATGGATATAAGAAAACGCTAAAAGAAGGAGGTTTTAAAATTTTTAATGGAAGTATATATTCAAATAAAATACCTCTAATAATTAATAACACTAAAGACAAAAAATAAATACTTAAAAAGTATCTTACCTTATAATGATAGAGTATAATAAGTATTTATTAGATAAAAATAATACTATTAATATAATTTTTTATTTTAGAGTATTGAGTATAAAAAATTATTATGATCACTAAAGTGTATTAACAACAATTTTTAGAGTTAACGATAAAAGGAATTAAAAATGATTAAAACAGGGTTCTTACTAGTTATACTTTTCTTTAATTTAGGGTTAGGATATCGTTTACCTATTAATGCCTTAGGGAGAAACTCTATTAGTTCATTAAAGTTAACAGAGATTGGTGAATTTGGTTTGCTAAGAAAGGAAAGACCTCACGTTCCAGCTCATCTTCATACAGGAATAGATATTAAGAGACCTACAAATAATTATCAAAATGAACCAATATATCCAATATTTGAAGGAATTGTAATTAGTAAACGTCAAGATGGACCATATGCACAATTGATAATTGAACATGGAGGAGATCACAAATTTTGGACAGTTTATGAGCACATTTCAGGAATAGAAGTAGATTTATTTGATTCTGTAAGTACAGAAACTAAAATAGCTAGATTCATGAATAGAAACGAACTTAATAAGTATGGATGGCAATTTGATCATTTTCATTTTGAAATTTTAAAAGTTCAGCCTATTAAATTAAAGCAAAATAATTTAAATCCAGAAAGATTATTTTCGTCGTATACTTTGGTAGCTTACACGAAAGAGGATTTAAACAAGTATTTTTATGATCCGTTAGATTTTTTAGAGAAGCATTTAAATTGATGAATTATAGCACTGTTATCATGCGAATTTTGTTTGTAACAGTATAAATAAGTGTTAAAGGTATGTATTAATAATGGAGAAGGTAGAGTTGAAACGCTAGTATTAATAGAGGATTAAATGCTTTTAAAAGGAAAGGTTATGGATTATGAGTTAAGGGTAGAAGAATTAATAAAGGAATTAAAATTAATAAGGCGTTTAGAGTTACAAGATGTTATTTACTTAGAAGTAACGGAAGACTTAACTGAACTTATTTGGAGTAATGAATGTTTTGTTTTTCAAGTTTTTAAAAGAGACGCTAGTTATAAAAAGTTAACATATATAGAGTTTATTGAGGGGCATCTAACAAAAGAAAATTTTCCCGAATTATTTATAGAAAAAGAAGTTGTTATTGATGATGTAATTAAACGTATTAAGAATAATAAAATAATAGAAGCATGTGATGTTTTTGATTTAAAAAAAATTAAATTACCTAATGAAAGTGTTCACATATCTTATTTTAATTATACATATAGTTCTTTTGTTGTTGTAACCGAAAGTGCAAAAGTAGTTGATGTTTTTATAAAAATTTTAGAAACTATAGGTCTTTCAAATAAGAGGTTACTTAATAATAAGCTTTTAGAGGTAGTTATTGATTTAAATTTTTCAAGAAAAAAAAATGATTCAAGAGAATTTATCAATTGAAAATATAAAAGGTATAAATGATTTTTCAGATTCGATTAAGAAAGAAAATTGTGTTAGATTTGAGTTTATCAAAATATTAATATCATTAAATTTTGAAGATGATGTTTTGGTAGAGAAAACAGAAATTTTACAGAAATCAGTTTCTTATGTTATTGAATCTGATGATATAAAAGTGATTAATTTTTTAGCTAATGTGTTAGAATTTTTAGCTGTTAAATATAATAGAATGTTGTATGATAAGAATTTGGAAGTGATTAGTACTCCATACTAATATAATACTTAGAGTATAACAGGATGTGTAAAGTGAATAAAGAGTACTCAAGAATAGATAAAGAATAAAAAAATAAGAGCATGAATACAGATAATAATCAAACAACAGAAACGAATGAATTGTTTTCTAGTAGAATAGATTTATCAAAACTAAAAGAAGCTGTTGTTAATATAAAAGAGCAGTTGGCTAAAGTAATTGTTGGTCAAGAAGATTTTATAGAGTTGTTATTAGTTTCGTTATTAGCAGACGGACATGTGTTAATTGAAGGAGTACCAGGAGTTGCAAAAACAGTTACAGCAAAATTGTTAGCAAAAACTATTGCAACCGATTTTAGTAGAATTCAGTTTACGCCCGACTTAATGCCTTCGGATGTATTAGGAACGTCTATTTTAAACATGAAAACGTCTAATTTCGAGTTTAAAAAAGGGCCGATTTTTTCAAACGTTGTATTAATTGATGAGATAAACAGAGCACCTGCAAAAACCCAAGCAGCATTGTTTGAGGTAATGGAAGAAAAGCAAATTACCATGGATGGAACTCAATATAAAATGAGTCCGCCATTTATGGTTTTAGCAACACAGAATCCTATAGAACAAGAAGGAACTTATGCATTACCAGAAGCACAATTAGACCGTTTTTTGTTTAAGATAAATGTAGGATACCCTAGTTTAGAAGATGAAATTAAAATAATTGCAGCGCATAACGATCGAAAAGGAGCATTACCACAATCAAAAATTGAAGCTGTATTAACAGAGGCAGATTTATTAGAATACAGAAGTAAAGTATTTGAAGTGTTGGTAGAAGAAAAAATTATTAAATACATTGCGCAATTAATTTCAAATACGCGTAACAATGCACATTTATATTTAGGAGGGTCACCAAGAGCAAGTATTGCAGTATTAATGGCGTCAAAAGCATTTGCAGCGATTAACGGGCGTGATTTTGTGATTCCTGAAGATGTAAAAAAGAGTATTTATCCGGTATTGCGTCATAGAATTATGTTAACTCCAGAAAGAGAAATGGAAGGAATGACGACAGACAAGGTTATTGAGATGATTGTTCAATCTGTAGAAGTTCCGAGATAGTGATTCAATTCTTTAAATCAATATATATTCATAATCGCTTTTTTACGTATATAAGCGTGCTGTCGGCATTGTTTTTAATGTCGTTTTGGTTTCCTATTATATATAACGTAACATGGTTGTTGGTTTTGTTTTTTGCAATAACTATGTTTATAGATTTAGTTATTCTATATCGTTATAAAAACGGTTTTTTAGCAAAGCGAATAGTATCAGAAAAATTATCAAATTCTGATGCTAATGAAATATCAGTAACGTTAGAAAATAACTATCCATTTCAAGTTTTTATAAATGTGATAGATGAATTACCAGCACAATTTCAAAAAAGAGATTTTGCCTATAAAACAGCGCTTCAATCAGCAGAAAAATCAACATTTGTGTATAGTGTTCGACCAGTAGAAAGAGGAGCCTATAATTTTGGAAATGTACATGTATTTGTTTCTTCTGTATTACAAATGTTTTCAAGAAGATATACTTTTTCAGATGATAAAAGTGTAAAAGTATATCCGTCGTATGTGCAAATGAAAAAGTACGAATTTTTGGCAATGCATAATAATTTGACAGAATTCGGAATGAAAAAAATCAGACGAATTGGTCAAACAATGGAATTTGAGCAGATAAAAAATTACATTCCGGGTGACGATGTACGAAATGTGAATTGGAAAGCAACAGCCAAAAGAGGGGAGTTGATGGTAAACCAATACCAAGATGAAAAATCGCAACCCATTTATTCTATTATCGATTTAGGGCGTGTTATGAAAATGCCTTTTGAAGAATTAAGTCTGTTAGATTACGCTATAAATTCAACCTTAGCTTTTTCGAACATAGCCTTGTTAAAAAATGATAAAGCAGGAATGCTTACGTTTTCTAAAAATGTAGAAAAAATTATTGCCGCAAGTAATAAAAAAACAAACCTTTCGGTAATTAACGAAGAACTATATAATATAACAACCAATTTTACCGATGCTAATTTTGCACTATTGTATGCAACGATTAAAAGAAAAATTAACCAACGAAGTTTATTAATTTTATATACAAATTTTGAACATATTTCGGCTTTAAAAAGACAGTTGCCTTATTTAAAAGCAATTGCAAAAAAGCACTTATTGGTTACTGTTTTCTTTGAAAACACAGAATTGGATAGTTTGATAAATGAAAATTCAGAAGATTTACAAGATGTTTATCATAAAACAATAGCTGAAAAATATGCATTTGAAAAGCGTTTAATAGTAAAAGAATTAGAACGAAACAGTATTCATGCTATTTTAACGAAGCCACAGCAATTATCGGTTAATGTGATAAATAAATACCTTGAGTTTAAAGCAAAAGGAATGATATAAAAAAGCGACCAATTTGGTCGCTTTTTTTATGTGATTAAAATTTATTAGTAGAGTATATATACATATTTTTAAACTAACGATGTCAGGTCGAGCGGAGTCGAAATCTATTTATTATAATTTAGTAATTCCAATATTTAAAAGGTTTGAATTTAAGGTAGTTCCTCCAGCATTAATTACGTATCTAACGTTTACAAGATCGTTTTGGTTTAGCGCATACATTAAAGTACCAGTTGTACCCCAATAATCTTGTGAGGGAAAAGAAGTGAACCCTCTAGATAAATATCCACGTCTAACTCCGTTAATAAATACCCCTAAAATATATTTAGTATCACCAGAAGGCATATTTGTTACAGATATTTCTCCTGAAATTAAATAGTTACCATCATGTAGTACTCTAATTTCAGAATTTTCTACAACAGCATAATACAAGGTATTTATAAACTGTATTTGAGGAGTATTTAAAGGGAGGTCGTAAAAAGTGTTAGTACCAGTATTTAAATTAGTAGAACTATTTCTGTTTAAAATAACAGTTTTACTTTCTGTGCTAGGTGCTATTAACATTTTCCAACCGTCAATATCATCCCAAATCTTAGTTTGGGTAGGCGTATTATTTGTGTCAAACCAAATATCATTTTCTAAAGGAGATAAAGGAGCTGTATTTGAGGTTGTTACTTTGTTGTTGTTTACGTATTTAATTGTGCCTTTATTATCAACAACTCTAACTTTTTGAGCATTTAATGATAGGCAGGTAATTATAATACTAAATAATAACGTTAAATGATTTTTTTGATTATAAAACATTTTAATCGCTTGTATATGAGTTTTTTATGGGGCGTAAAAAAAACGACCAATTAGGTCGTTTTTTTATTATAAGTGATAATTTTATTGGTATTTTTCTAAAGCTTCTTGGTATTGATCCATAAAAACACTCCAATCTGTAGTGGCTAATCTATAACCTGTTAAAAGTAAGTAAACTGAGTTTATAATTAAAGCAATCATAGCAACTGTTCTAGCTGTCTTTATCGCTTTAAGTGTCGCAGAATCATAATCGTTTGGATTTGCTTGGGCATCTTTCATTTTGTTATTAGCCATAATAAAAGCAGGTGCAGCTAGTATAATACCTAAACCAGCAAAACAACAGCATAAAAAACTGATTATTGATAGAACGTAAATTACTGTTGGGTTAAATTGTTTTTCCATAGTCTTTAAAATAATTTTATATTAATTGATTCATTTTTATTAGGTAACTTACTACAATGATAAGTACATTAATAACAGCTAAAATACTTATAATTTTTTGAGCGTATTTAATTTTATAAAATAAATTAAGTACAATAATTACCGCTAAAAAAAGTAAAGTATATATAGCAGGATACATTTTAAAAGCAGCAATAAACTCACCATGAATTAATAAGCTTAAAGCACGTTGTGTACCACAGCCTAAACAATCAACTCCAAAGAATTTTTTATTTAAACAAGGCAACATATAATCATCCATTTGTAAGTACATTGTTGTTATTTAAACATATCCATTCCTGGAATATTAGGCATTCCATCTTTTGCAGCAACAGCCAATTCATGCTCATTAATATCTCCAGCCCTTTTTAAAGCTTTATTTAATGTTAAAATTAAGTAATCTTCTAACTCTTCCTTGTCTGCTAATAAAGATTCGTTAATGGTAATTGCTTTTACCTCTCTATTGGCAGTAACAGTAATTTTTAAAGCGCCATTAGCGGCATTTTCATCAATTAAAACAGAATTTAATCGTTTTTTAGTGTCTTCAACCTTTTGTTGAGCTTCTTTTAATTTGCCCATCATCCCTGAAATATCTCCAAACATTTATCGTTGTATTTATAATTATTTAAGATGACAAAAATAGTATTTTCACAAGAAAATTAACCAAACTAAATAAAAATGAAAAAAATAATACTAACTGCTATAGCTTTTAACCTTATTTTTGTGAATTGCAAAAAACAGGAAATGAAAAAAGACATTATAGCTCCAATTGCTGAAAAGCAACCAACAACTTTAAAAAAACACGGAGACGTACGTACTGATGATTATTTTTGGATGCGTTTAACCGATGCACAAAAAGAAGCTGCAATTAAAGACGAACAAACTCAAAAAGTATACGATTACTTAAACGCTGAAAACTCTTATTACAAAGAAAGTACTAAAGAAACAGAAAAGTTTCAAGAGCAGTTATTTCAAGAAATGAAAGGTCGTATTAAAGAAGATGATGAGTCGGTACCTTATAAAAGTAATGGATATTTCTACATTGCACGATATGAAAAAGGACAACAATATCCTATTCATAGTCGTAAAAAAGGAAATTTAGAAGCTGAAGAAGAAATTATATTTAATGTAAATGACGAGGCAAAAGGGCATGATTACTTTCAATTAGGTGGTTTAAGTATATCACCAAATAATAAGTTAACAACTTTTGCAACAGATACGGTAAGTCGTCGTCAGTACGTTATAAAAATAAAGAACTTAGAAACAGGAGAAATTTATCCTGATAAAATAGAAAATACAACAGGAGGTGCTGTTTGGGCAAATGATAATAAAACATTGTATTACACCAAAAAAGATCCAGAAACACTGCGTAGTTCACAAATTTACAAGCATGTTTTAGGAACAGATTCAGCTAAAGATGTGTTAATTTTTGAAGAAAAAGACGAAACTTTCGGAACTTTTGTTACTAAAACAAAATCTAAAAAATACCTAGTTATAGGTTCTTATAGTACTGTTTCTAATGAATATCAAGTATTAGAAGCCGATACTCCAAATGGTGAATTTAGAATGATTCAACCACGTGAGCGCGATTTAGAATATGATATAGCACACTACGAAGATCATTTTTATATTAAAACAAATAAAGATGGAGCAACAAACTTTAAGTTGATGAAAACTCCTGAAAGTAAAACTGAAAAAGAGAATTGGGTAGATGTTATACCGCATAGAGAAGATACTCTATTTGAAGATTTTTCAATTTTTAAAGACTATTTAGTTTTAGAAGAAAGAAATAACGGGTTAAATAAAATCCGTTTTAAGCGTTGGGATAATAGTGAAGATTATTATCTACCTTTTAATGAAGAAACATACTCAGCAGGCGTACACGGAAATCCGGAATTTGATACCGATATTATTCGATATTCTTATAATTCTATGACAACACCAAGTTCTGTAATTGATTTTAATATGAAAGATCAATCAAAAGAAGTTAAAAAAGAACAAGAGGTTTTAGGAGGTAAGTTTGATAAAAATAACTATGTAAGTGAACGTATTTGGGTTACGGCACGAGATGGTAAAAAAGTAGCATTATCAATAGTACATCACAAAAACACCAAATTAACTAAAGACACTCCAATTTTACAGTATGCTTACGGTTCGTATGGGCATATTGTTTCTGATGGGTTTTCAACTACACGTTTAAGTTTATTAGACAGAGGTTTTGTATATGCTTTAGCACATATTAGAGGAAGTGAGTATTTAGGTCGTGATTGGTATGATGACGGAAAAATGTTAAATAAGAAGAATACTTTTAATGATTTTATTGATTGTTCTAAGTATTTAATAGCTAAAGGTTACACTTCTCCAAAACACTTATATGCAATGGGAGGTTCTGCAGGAGGATTATTAATGGGAGCTATTATTAACATGAACCCTGAGTTATATAACGGAATTATAGCTGCTGTACCGTTTGTAGACGTAATATCTACAATGTTAGATGATACGATTCCTTTAACAACTGGTGAGTATGATGAATGGGGTAATCCTAATGATAAAGAATATTATGATTATATTAAATCATATTCTCCTTATGATCAAGTAACAGCAAAAGCATATCCAAACATGTTAATTACAACAGGTTTACACGATAGTCAAGTACAGTACTGGGAACCAGCTAAATGGATCGCGAAACTTAGAGATGTAAAAACAGATGACAACCTATTATTTTTGCATACTAATATGGAAGCAGGACATGGAGGTGCTTCAGGAAGATTTGATGCATTAAAAGAAACAGCAGAAGAATATAGCTTCTTTTTAATGTTAGAAGGTAAGTTAAAAAAATAATTATATTTTTGCACTCGATTTGAGTGTAAGCGTCATTGTAAAAATAACGAAGAATCTCAACAAGATAATTCGTGTTCATTTTTACAATGACGCTTTCTTATTTTATAATAAAAATGGATAGACATAAAGGTATTACCAATTCAATTTTAGATTTAGTAGGGCAAACCCCAATGATAAAGCTAGATAAAATAACTAAAAGTTTTTTAGGTACATATTATGCAAAAATAGAAGCTTTTAACCCTGGGCATTCAGCTAAAGATAGAATAGCATTACATATTATTGAAAGTGCTGAGAAAAAAGGTATTTTAAAGCCAGGAGATATTATTGTTGAAACTACATCAGGAAATACAGGATTCTCTATAGCAATGATAAGTGTAATTAAGGGATACAAGTGTATTCTGGCAGTGAGTGATAAATCGTCGCAAGATAAAATAGATATGCTAAAGTCAATGGGAGCTGAAGTACATGTTTGCCCTGCCTATGTACCCGCAGATGATTCACGTTCTTATTATGAAGTAGCAAAGAGGTTACATAAAGAAAACCCAGGGTCTATTTATATAAATCAATATTTTAATGAATTAAATATAGAGGCACATTATAAATCTACAGGGCCTGAAATATGGGAGCAAACAAAAGGTAAAGTTACTCATGTTGTAATTGCAAGTGGAACGGGAGGAACGATTTCTGGAACAGGGAAGTTTCTAAAAGAAAAAAATCCAGCTATAAAAGTTTTAGGAGTAGATGCTATTGGTTCGGTTTTAAAGAAATATCATGAAACAGGTGAATTTGATGAAAATGAAATATCTCCTTATAAAATTGAAGGGTTAGGTAAGAATCTAATTCCTACAGCAACCGATTTTGATGTAATTGATATTTATGAAAAAGTATCAGATAGAGATGCAGCATTTAAGTCAAGAGAATTAGTAAAAACAGAAGGTTTATTTTGTGGCTATACTTCAGGTGCTGTTTTACAGGCTACCCAACAGTATAATGATAAAGGATTTTTTGATAAGGATAGTGTTGTCGTTGTTATTTTACCAGATCATGGTTCTCGTTACATGAATAAAATTTACTCAGATACTTGGATGAAAGAACAAGGTTTTTTATAAAATAGATTAACAGATTAGATAAATATCTTTAGAGCCATTAAATGAGCGTAGAAAACATACCAGAATCATATCTTAAAACAAAAGGAAACATACCTGATTTGTTTGTCTATGATTTTAAAATGACTGAAAACCTTATAAAAACCAAGGTAAATTTAAACAGCCATATGTTTAGTTTTTTACAAACAGGAAAAAAACAAGTTCATTTTTCAGATACCTCGGTTTTAGTAGATAATTCACAGTCTTTATTGATTAAAAAAGGAAATTGCCTTTGGACAGAATTATTAGATACCGATGAAATTTATTACTGCAAACTTCTTTTTTTTTCGGATAAAAAGATAAAAGAATTTTTACAGAAACACGTAAAGTACAATAGCGAAATACAAGAAGCGCAATCTTATTTTACAATAGAAAATGACTCTTATATAGATTCTTATCTAAACTCATTAGCTACTATAATGGCTGCACCTGTAGCTTTTATGAATACTTTATTAAGCGTTAAATTTGAAGAATTATTATTGTATTTAACGAATAAATACGGAGAAGTATTTGAAAATTACTTAAAATCGTTAATTGAAGAAGAAACTTCTCCATTAAAAAAAACGATTGAAAAAAACGTATACACTTCACTTAGTTTAGAAGAAATTGCTTTTTTGTGTAATATGAGTTTATCTACATTTAAAAGACATTTCATAAAAGAATATAAGCAATCTCCAGGAAAATGGTTTCGAGACAAACGACTGTTAAGGGCTAAAGAATTATTAGAGACTTCAACTATAAAAGTATCAGATATCTATTTAGATTTAGGGTATAATAATTTATCTAATTTTAGTAGTGCTTTTAAAAGTAAATTTGGCATTAATCCTTCTGAAATTTAAATTATCGTATTTTTTTGACCTTTTTTCATAACAAGTTGACCTTTTCTAGTAAGTGTATACTATTATATACTGCTTAAATTTGCAGTGTAATTTATAAAACAAAAAATAAGAAAATATGAATATTACCTTAGAACAAGCAGAGAAAATTATTGGAGTAGCAAAAGTTAAATCTTTAGAGATAGATACTAAAATGAATATTGCGGTTGTTGATGCTGGAGCAAATTTAGTAGCTTTTGCGCGTATGGACGGTGCATGGTTAGGTTCATTAGATATTTCAATTAAAAAAGCTAAAACAGCTCGTTTCTTTGATATGAATACAGGAATTATAGGTGAGCTGTCTCAACCAGGAGCGCCTTTGTTTAATATTGAACATTCTAATAATGGGTTAATTACATTTCCAGGTGGTGTACCTGTAAAAGATGCGAACGGTACTATTATCGGAGCAATAGGTGTAAGTGGTAGTTCTGTAGAAAATGATCATACAGTAGCTGAAACAGGAGCAAACGCACTGTAATTTTAAAAAATAGTAGTAATTAAAAAGGATGGCTTTGCCATCCTTTTTTTTGTAAATAAACATGTAGTTGTACATTTGTTGTTAATAATAGTGTGTTTATGAGTGTTAAAAAAAGAGAAAAGAAACCTTGGCCAACAAAAGAAGCGATGGAACAGGTTTATGAAATGAAGTTGTGGGGAAGTGATAAAGCTAAATTTTATTCTGGTGAAGGTTCTCATAATGTTGAAATTGTAAATCCATACATAGCAGCGATAACTTCATTTTTAACAGCATTTAATATACCGCTTACGGTATGCGATTTGGGATGTGGCGATTTTAATGTTGGTAAAGAATTAGTAAAGTATACGAGTAAATATATTGCGGTAGATATTGTGCCAGAACTTATTGTGCATAATAAAGAGAAATTCAAAGAAGAAAATTTAGAGTTTCATTGTTTGGATATTGCGAAGGATGAGTTGCCTATTGCAGACTGTGTTTTAATAAGGCAGGTACTACAACATTTATCGAATAGCGAAGTAGCACAGGTTGTAGATAAGTTAGCCAATTTTAAATATGTTATTTTAACAGAACACCTTCCTAAAGGAGACTTTGTAGCTAATAAAGAAATTATTTCAGGTCAAGGAACTAGACTTAAAAAGCAAAGTGGTTTAAACTTATTAATTTCTCCGTTTAATTTTAAAATAAAAGAGCAAAAACAATTAATAACTGTTTCTTTAAAAGAAAATAAAGGAGTTATTGTAACAACATTATATACGGTTTTTTAAGAACGTAGTAATAATGTATGTATATTTTATAAAAAAACGCTGTTAATTTAATTATTAACAGCGTTTTTTTATTCATTTAATAGTTTTTCTCTATTTAAAATTGGTCTGGTAATAGGGTTGAGTCTTTTGAGTGTTTCTGGATGAACCCCCCTATCTGTAAAATATTCACCTTCTCCTTTTATATTTTTTCCATACCATACTAATGGGATATTTTTTTTAAAGAAAATTGTACTATCTGTAACAGTAATCCTTTTAAATGTTTCAATATTTATAGCGTATTTTCCGTTGTTAATAGCCTTTTTTGCAAGGCAAGAAGATTTTTCAAAATGATCAGTTTTCCAGATAATACAATTTCCTTTAATTGAATAGTTATTTTGATAAGTATATATTGATAATACTAACATAAATACAGTTGAAGCAATAACGACTAGTTTATTGACATCCTTTTTATACCATTTTATAGGAGTTACTCTATCTATTGTTGTTTTAGCGTTTTCAAAAACAGGATTTTTTTCTGTTTCTAGAGATATATCAGTAGTTTTTTTGATATAATCATCATAATCTTCATGTCCTAAATATTTAGACATATAATTTCTTTGAAATTTATTTGGGTCTTTGACACTTTTCTCTTTTTCTTCAATATATTTTTCATATAATCTAGTCGCTTTTCTTATACCAATGTGGTTTTCATCACCATAATTAATATTTAAATTTTCTTGAAATTCAAGATGCCAAAAACTTGCTTTTGAATTTTTATTTTTTTTGATTTCTTTTTTTTCAATCTCGTTAAAGAAATCTGTTATAAGTTGTTTAACCATAGTTGTTTAGTTGTTTGGTCAAAAATAACCACTTTGGTAAATTTTTGGTTACGGTTATCCATAAAATAGCCAAAACTATTTGGTTAAAAATTGTCTAAATCTTGACGAAATATAAACTCAAAAACCTTCCAATATTTGCAATGTCATTAATCGATAACTAAAAAAATAAAAATTGATTAATACAATTAAAAGGTTTTAAATCAGTGCTTTTATTAGAAGGAAAGCTACTAAATAGTTACTGGTTTTAAACTTCACTTTCCACGAAAGAGGCTCGAGACTCTTTTAAAATTATTAGGCTTTTCAAGTATCATTAAAAACTGGGCAACAGCTTGGAAAGGAAAACTAATGCTCAAAATTTTAAAAGAAAACATGAGGAATTTAATTTATATAGCAGTTTTAGTAGTAAGTGGAGTATTTACATCTTGTACAGATTTAGAAGAAGATATAGTACCAAATCAAGTAGAACAAGAACTTCAGAATACGGGGGGAGGAAATGATCAAGATCCTGATGAAGACGAAGACCCAGAAGGGGGCAAGTAATAATAAATTAAAAAGAGTGCATGTTATGCACTCTTTTTTAATTATTTTTAAAGTATGAAACAGAGAATAAACAAACTATTCCTTATTATACTATTAATTTTTATAGGAGCTTGTACTAATAATCAAAAAAAAGATTCTTTAGGTAAAAAAGAAATTAAGAGAAAGAACCTATCATATGATTTACGTTTAAGAAAGTCTATTTTGAGATATAAAGAGATTAAAAGGGAATCTAACTATCATGAACAGGTAAAAGAGTTGAAAGAAATAACTTTTTGTTATTCAAAGCTTGATAGTTTGGATAGTGTAATTACACATGGGAGGAAAACAATTTTATTGTCAACAAAAATAAATGATTTTTCTTCAATTGGTTTTTCGTACTATTATGTAGGATTAGGTTTTAAAAGGTTAAAACAATATGATAGTGCATATTTTAATTACCAAAAATCTAAAGATTTTTATTTGAAGTTAAAAGATAGTTTTTATGTTGCTAAAAGATTACTCAATTTAGCAAAAATAGAGTCAGCGAATGGTCTTTATTATAAGAGTGATTCAACTGCTATACAAGCTTTAAAATATTTAAAAAATACGAAGTCAAAAATAGTAACTTCTTTATATAATTGTTTAGGTATAAATGCAAATCAACAAAAACAATATAATGAAGCGATTGAATGGTATAATTTGGCTATTAATTCGAGTAATAATAAAATTAAAATTCTTAGATATCGTAATAACAAAGCAAATAATAGTGTTTTCTTAAAAGATTACAACAAAGCAATTTTGTATTATAAAAAAATAATTTCAGATGAATATTATGATAGTATTCCTTTAAAATTAAGAGCAAAAATTATTGACAATTATGCTTTGGTTAAAATATTAAATGGTCAAAATATTAATGAAAATGAATTTTTAAAAGCTCAGAAAATAAAAATAAAAATAGAAGATTATGAAGGGCTAATCTCTAATTATTCATATTTATCCGATTTCTTTAAGTTAAAAAAAAAGGATTCTAGAGCATTGGAATATGCTCATAAAATGTACAGCTTATCAAAAGAAGAAAAAAGGCCCAATGATAGAATAGAAGCAATAGATAGATTAATTAGCTTAGTAAATGATAAAGTTGTTAGAAAATATGCAAAAGAGAGAAGTTATCTGAAAGATAGTATAATCAACGCTAGGAGGAATTCTAGAAATAAGTTGGTTAAAATTATATATAATTTTGACCTTTTAGAAAAACAAAAATTAAAAGCACAAATTGATGTTGAACAGCAAAAATCTCAAAAACAACTTTGGGTTTTTATCGGTTTAACTACTTTTTTAGGATTTATAGTATACTTTTTCTATAAAAGAAATAAGACTAAAAAAGAAAAAATAATAGAAGTATATAAAACAGAAACTCGTTTGGCTAAAAAAATACATGATGAATTGGCAAATGATGTGTATTTAGCGATGAATAAAATTCAGAAAGAGAATAGGGAAGATACTTCAGTGTTATGTGATTTAGAAAAAATTTATTTGTTAACTAGAAACATTTCTCATGAAAATAGCCCTGTAGTTACAGGTGAACAATTTGAAGGCTTTTTAAAACAATTATTTTTAGAATTTTCAATAGATAGTTGTCGGGTTATGAGTAAAGGATTACCGGAAGTACAAGTAAATACTTTGGCTAAAGAAAAACAAATTGTTATGTACAGAGTGTTGCAAGAGTTATTAGTGAATATGAAAAAGCATAGCAAAGCAAATTTGGTAGTAATTTCATTTTCAGTACTAAAAGGAGCGATACAAGTAAGGTATAAAGACAACGGAATTGGTATTGATAATTTAAGTTTAAAAAATGGGTTGCAAAATATGGAAACCCGTATAAAATCGATAGGAGGAACTATTATTTTTGAATCAGAAATACAGAAAGGATTTCAAGCTAAGTTTCAATTAAAAAAATAAATATGTTTCAAAAAGTATTAATAGCAGAAGATGCTGATTTTATGTCAAGTGGAATTAGAGCAGCTTTAGATAGTTTACAAATTCCAGTAATAGAATATGCTAAATATTGTGATGAAGCTTTTTTAAAACTTAAAAAAGCTTTTGTAAACAATGAACCATTTGATTTATTAATTAGTGATTTGTCATTTGTTGAAAACCCCAATCCGCAACGATTAACATCAGGAGAAGATTTAGTAGCAGAAGCTAAAAAGTTAGACTCATTATTAAAAACAATCGTTTTTTCGGTTGAAGATAAACCATATAGAGTACAGCAATTGTGTAATGAATTAAATGTAAACGCCTATGTGTGGAAATCAATATATGGAGAAAAAGAATTAAAAAAAGCAGTACAATTAGTATTTGATGAAGCTTTTTTTATATCTCCAAAATTATCACATATTTTAAAGCATAAAGAAACTTTTGAAATAACCGATTATGATGTAATTATATTAGAGCAGTTAGCAGAAGGATTAGATCAAAAGGAAATTAGTGAAGCGTTAAAAATAAAAGATATTAAACCCAATAGTATTAGTTCGGTAGAGAAACGCTTAAAATTACTTAAAGAAAATTTTAATGCTAATAATCCTACTCAATTAATAGCAATTACTAAAGATTTTGGATTAATTTAATTTGTTATTATAGCGAGAAAAAAATAAGTAATTTTATTTAAAATATTAGAAGCCTTACGGAAATCCGTAAGGCTTTTTGTTTTTAGTAAGGTAGTTTTGAAATGCTAATAAATTAGCGGCTACTAGAAGTAGTTATAACAAATAACAATTAAAAGTAATATGTCAAAAGGAAGAATTGAAAAATTAAAAGAGCAAATTAGTAATGCTCAAGAAAATATAAAAATAACAAGAACAAATACAGCCAATCATAAAGCTAATGGTAATCCAAAGCATTATCAAGAATCTGGTAGAAGAAAGATAAAGAGTCAACAGCAGTTGATAAAACAATATAAAGAAGAAATAAGAGAGCTTAAAGGAAATAAATCGTCGAGTAAAAGAGGTAGTGCTTTTAATGGTAATATTTTATTCTTACCATTTAGAATACTTAGCTGGTTTATTAAACTTGCTTTAAAAGGCTAATTTTATTAAACGAACAATATGAGTAATTTTGGAAGAAGCCTATCTCGTGAGCTAGGAAAAAATACAGGTAAATGGATGAGTAATGCTGTTTTTGGAGATAAGCATGCAACACCACATAAGTTTATTTATAACAGGCAAGTTGAACAGCGTAATAGTGAGCGGATTCAAGTAAAAGAGTATAAATCCCATCAGAAACAACTTGAAATAAGTAGAAGAGAAAATGAAAAGGAATTAAAAAGATTAGCTAATGAAGAAGCAGAATCTCAAAAACGTTTAATAATTGGTAATAATAAAATTGAGGTAGAGGAACATAATACTTATATTCAAGTAATTCAGTCAGTTCATAAAGATTATTCTGATTATGTAGATTGGAATGAAATTGTAAATCAAGACAGTCCTAAATATATTCAAACAGTTAAAGAGGTAAGTGATATAATAGAAAAAAAGGTCGATAGGCATATTGAAAAGTCTGTTGAGATATATAAAAACGAATTAGATCTGTCTTTTTGTAGAAAGTTATTTGACAAGCTATTTAAAAATAGATTTATGCTTATTAAGAAATTAATTTTTGCAGACGATTATAAAAAAGAACAATCGATGCAGTTTAAAATTGAGGAAAAGACTAATAGTCGAGAAAATTTGATGCATAAAAAATTAGAGGAACATGAAGAGAAAAGAGAAATTTATGAACGAGAATTAAAAAATCATGAAGAACTCTTAATGGTGGCAGATGGAGTAATTGAAAAAGATTTAAATGCTTTTACATATGCTATTAACTTATTTAATCCTTTTTTTGATTTAAAAGAATATGGTTCCGATTTATCATTTTCGGTAGAGAATAATCAAATTTCAGTTGATTTTTTTGTTCATGGTGAAGAAGTTTTACCTACTGTTTCAAAAAAAACAATGAGAAATGGTTTAGAAATAAAGGAAGAACTTATACCAACTTCAAGATTTAACGAAATTTACCAAGATTATGTTTGTAGTTGTATTTTACGAATAGCAAAAGAGTCTTTCTTGTTATTACCTATTAACACAATCGATATAAATGGAAAGAGTAGTATATTAAATTTAGCAACCGGTAATTATGAAGAGAAAATAATTGTTGCTGTTCAGGTTGAAAGAAAGATTTTAGAAAAACTAAATTTTGATTTATTAGATCCATCTGAAAGCATGAGTAATTTTAAACACAATATGTCTTTTAAGAAAACAAGCGGATTTATACCAGTTTCTGAATTGGCATAATAAAACAATGCTATTTTGATGATAGTAAAACACAAAACCCTACGGATTCCCGTAGGGTTTTGTGTTTTTTGATAGGTAATTTTGAGATAGTATTAATTTAAATTTAATAAAGATGTCAAAAATGCCATTAGGAACGATTAGAAAAACAGGTCAAAAATGTCCAGAATCAGGAGTATGGGAAGCTCAAGCAAATCCTTCAGGAACAATTCCATTATCAAAAGGAGAAACATTTCCACCACATAATGGAAATGCTGTTGATTGGAAGCTAATTTCATATGCTTAAAATGACTAAAAAGGGTCTCTTGTAGTGAAATACAAGAGGTTCTTTTTTAATATTGATGAAAAAAATATCCTAATGTAAAAACAAGATTAATTGATTTAAAGTCATAGGATTTTTTTTATTAGAATAATGATTTTTGAAAGATATTTATTATGTTGATACTAATTGTGAACAAAACCTTAACCTTAATGAAAAAACATAGAAATTTTATTCTTGTTGGAATACTAACTGTATTTATGGTTAGTTGTTCTGAAAACAAAAGACAATCGGAAGAAAAGAAAGAGATAAAAAAATATAAACCGTTTAAAATTGAATTTGATAACATGAAAATATCTAAATACACAATTGAAGATATTCAAATTGTTAATACAAAAACGATAGTTGGAAGAATGTCGAATTATACAACTAAAGAACTTAATGAATTGCCAAGTAGTAAAAGACTAACGGTGTGTATTGTTGTACCATATGAGATATCAAAAGATATTCTTGAGAACACATTTAAATCAATAGTTGCAGAAAAAATAAAATCAGACAATGATATTGACGAAATAGTAATATTTGCCTACGATGATAAAAAAGATATTGGAAATACACCATATACTTTTGGAAAATTATTATGGTCACCAAATGGTAAAATAGGAATGATGACACCTGAAATAGTTGTAAATAAAGATAGGAGTAGTTATAAGTTTGATATTAAAATAAAAAATAAAGTCGGAAATATTAAAAAAGAAGATTTACCAATTAAAAGGGAACTATACATTTATAACGAAATAATGAATGAAAAATATATAGGAATGGATGATGATAAAATCAGAAAAATTGTAATGAAAAAGTTTAAAATTAAAACGAAAAAGGAGTATGAAAAAATTTATCTTAAAGTTGGAGTTTATAAGCTTTTTTAAATCCTAAAAACAAGTTGTAGTAATCTAACTTAATGCATCGTAATTATAAGGAGAACCTCTTTATTTAAGAATTTTATTAGTAATACAAGGTCAATGGATTAAGGTAAAAGTTAGAAGAACTCAAACCATTGGTTTTGTATATTATAAACATGTTGTTTTGGTTAATGATTAAGTGATTTTTTATATAAAAATAGAAGCTTACGGATTTCCGTAAGCTTTTGTTTTTTAGTGTGGTTAGTTTTGGTGTATGGAAATATTAATTACAAATTATTACGAAACATTAGCACTAGTAGCTTTATTATTAATTATCATAGACATCATTCTTTCTTTTGAGTACCCAACTCACATAGCCTATATTTTATTAACTCTTTTTTGCATACTAAAGATAAAAGCCGCTCTTGTAACTTCAATGTTATTAGCAGTAATCATATGGTTTGTTTTTATCACGTTTCATTATCTAGTTTGGAGAAAACAACTTGAAAAAATACATGATAAGATTATTTCTCCAAGAAAGCATGTAGGAGGTATAGAGAGAGTTATTGGCATGAATGGGAAGATAATAAATATAGAAGGAGAATTATTTATAGAGGTAGAAAAAGAAGTATATCAATTTGAAAGTGTGATTTTAAAAGAGATTAAAGAAGGTGAATCACACAAAATTATAAATGTAAAATCACATAAATTAATAATATAAAAATTAAAAAAGAAATGGCAATTATTTACACTATCCCACAAAACCATGTTGTACTTGTTAAAAGGTTTGGAAAACATAGTAGAGTTCAAAAAGACGGACTTAGGTTTAAAATTCCTTTTATTGAAACAATAAAATACGTTAATAACTGGAACAATGTTGCGAATAAGAAGAATTATCAGATAGAGTTGTCTGAACAACAAACTGATACTCCACCAAGACAATGTCAAACATTAGATAATGTTACTATTGATGCTGATGCTTCTGTTTATTGGAAAATTATAGATCCAGCAAAAGCAGTTTATGATATAGATATTTTACCTAAATCAATAAAAGATGTTGCTTTAAATGCCTTAAGATCTAATATAGGCAAACTAAAATTAGATCAAGTTTTATCTGAAAGACAAAATCTGAATCAAAAAATCTCTGCTCAATTAATGGATATAGCAGAAAAATGGGGTGTTGTATTTACAAGAGTTGAAATTCAGGAGATAAAATATTCAGATGATACAGCAGAGGCTATGATGCAAGAGATGACTGCTGAAAGAAAAAAAAGAGCAATAATAGCGGAAGCAGAAGGTAAAGCGCAAGCAGAAGTAACCGAGGCAAAAGCTCAGGCTGAAGCAACCTTTATTAGAGCAAAAGCACAAGCAAGTGTTTTAGGATTATTAGCTGAGGCAGATGCTAATTATTTGTCGACTCTTAAAGATGAATTAAGCTCAGATAAAGCAAGTGAAATAATTATGTTTCAAAAATACATAGACGGAATGAAAATTATTACAAATAACCCTAGTAATAAAGTTTTTTTACCTACTAATTTTAAAACGGCATTAGAATTAAACACTCATTAAAACATATTATAAGTTATTATGGAACTAACTAGCAAATTAAAAGAACTTTCAGAAAAAATAGTTACGCTAAAAGATCAAATAGAAACAGAAGAAGCTACTAAGACGGCATTTATATTACCGTTTATAAACTTATTAGGATATGATATTTTTAACCCAATAGAAGTTATACCTGAGTTTACAGCAGATATAGGATTAAAAAAAGGAGAAAAAGTAGATTATGCTATTATAGAAAATAGTGTGCCTATTTTAATTATAGAATGTAAACATTGGAATGAAAATTTGAGTTTACACAACTCACAATTATTCAGATATTTTCATGCTTCAAAATCAAAATTTGCACTTTTAACTAATGGAATCGAATATAAGTTTTTTACAGATTTAGATGCAGCAAATAAAATGGATGAAAAACCATTTTTAGAATTTGATGTAACGAAATTAAAAGAGTCAGTAATTACTGAAATATCAAAGTTTCATAAATCAAAATTCGATGTTAATAAAATAGCGAACAATGCAAGTTCACTTAAATATTCAAAAGAGATTAAAAATGTATTTAATGCTCAGTTAATTGAACCTGAAGTAGATTTTATACGATTCTTTACTTCAAAAATTTATTCAGGAAGACAAACGGAAAAAGTTATAGAGCAATTTAAAGAATTGGTTTCAAAATCAATCAATCAATTTATTGTTGAAAAAGTAAATGATCGATTACAAAACGCATTAAATAAAGAAGAAGAAAAATTAATACTAGTAAACAAAGAACCCGAAGAGGAAAGTAAAATAATAACAACAGAAGAAGAGCTAGAAGCGTATAGAATTGTTATCGCGATTTTAAGGAAGAAAGTAGCCGTTAATAGAATAGCTTTTAGAGATACACAGTCCTATTTCGGAATTTTGTTAGATGATAATAATCGTAAACCATTATGTAGGTTACACTTTAATGGTAAAACGAAGTACTTGGGGATATTTGACGAAAACAGAAAGGAAATTAAGGAAAAAATAGAGTTAATAGAAGATATTTATAAATTTGATTCGGCTCTTTTAAAAACAGTAAACTGTTATGAGGAGTATGAGACAGAAGTGGTTAATTAAAAATAGGGTTGTTATGGATATTTGTTTTTTATTCAGAAGGAAAGGAGTAATAAAATAGAAGAAAAAACATTTAAACTATTTTAAGCCTTACGGAAATCCGTAAGGTTTTGTTTTTGTATAAGTTTAGTTTTGAAGTGTCTAATTAAACAATTAAAACATGAAAAAAATAATTTTAACAAGTCTATTTATTGCCGTTTTATCAATTTTAAGCTGTTCAACAGGTGGTGATGATTTAGAAGAGACGGATTTATCAGAAACAAATTTACCTGAAACAAGAACAGAGTGGAGGTGTGGAACTCATAATGGAAAAAAATTATGGACAGGCCCCAAAGGTGGATGCTATTATAAAAATAGTAATGGGAATAAAACATACGTAGATAGATCTGAATGCAACTGTTAGTAGTATGAAAACTATTTATCCGTTAATTAAAAAAGGAAAGAGATTACCGAAGTTTATTTATAGAGAAAGAATAGCAATAACGTTTAATATAATATGTGCTTTTCTATTATTAATAGCGCTACTGCATTTACCAATTCAGTATTATCGATTTTTAAGAATTATGGTGTTTGTTGGATGCTTATTAATTATAATAAATAAAGAAGTTCAATCTTTTTGGAAACTTATTTTTCTTCCTATCACAATTTTATTTAATCCAATTCTCCCAGTTTATCTATACTTAAAACCTTATTGGATGCCTTTAGATGTTGTAGCAGCAATTCTTTTCCTTTTGATTGCCTTTTATGGATATAAAACAAGAACTAAAGAAACAATAAAGGAACCTAAAAATGAAACTCGAAACATGTATAAAATTAAAAACTAAAATATGAATCAAATAACTACCGAACTTAAAAGTCATTTCTTAAGACTTTATCAAATAGCATTTTCAGATGATAATTTTGATGTCTTAGAAATGCAAATGTTATACAAGTTTGCAGAAGAAAGGCAGGTGTCTAAACAAGAGTTAGAAGCCGTTTTATTATCACCACATCATGAAAGTATTATACCCGAAAGTTTAGAACAAAAATTAAAGTATTTATATGATTTAGCAATTATGATTTGGGCTGATGAGGTAGTTACTGATGATGAAATAAATGCTTTAAAAAAGTATTGCTTAAAATTTGGTTTCTTAGAAGAAAATATTACAGAATTGTGCGAATTTTTAATAAGTAACGCGAAAGAAAATACGACAAAAGAAGAATTATTAAAACAACTTACAGTATAAATTATGGGAGTAATAAAAAAAATATTCACAATAAAAAAAGAGGAATTTAATACTGTTAAAACATCAGAGAAAGAAGTTGTAAAAAAACTTAGATTAACTTTTTTTGAAAGCGGTTATGGTAGTTCAAAACAATCATCAGGAAATTCAAAAGTATTTAGAGCTTGTTTGAATGATTTATATATGGATTATAAAACAGAATGTGCTGAAAATGTTGAACTACAAAAAAAATTAAAAGAACCTCATGTTCAAGAAAAAGGAAGAATAGGTATTGAATTAAAGAAAAGACAAACAGCTAAAGGATTGTTTGAAGAAGAGATAAAAAAAGAAGAGGATAAGATAGAAAAGTATAAGCATGAAATAGTAGATGTGAAACAAGATCCAGAAAAATATGTTGAAGATGTTGATAAGAAACCTAGAGCACAATTTTATTTAGGGTTGGCAGTGTTAATACCAATAACTTTTTATCTCTTGGTATTTTATATGTCAGCATCATTTTCTGCCTTTTTTAAAAATTTTGAAGAAGCAGAATTATCCGCAGCAATATTTGATGGTAATTCATTATCAAAATCAATAGAGCACGGTTGGCTAGAAGCTGTTTTTATAATTACAATACCATTTGCTTTTATGGGCTTAGGATATTTGATTCATATGTTTCAAAAACATAAAAATTGGTTGTCACACGTTAAAGTTGGTGCTTTATTTATTATCACTTTTATTTTCGATGCCATTTTAGCATATCAAATAGAAATGAAGATTTATGACTTTAATAAAACACCAGATTCTCCAGAGTTTAATTTGTCAATAGCTTTTAATAAAGTAGAGTTTTGGGGAATCATCTTTGCAGGTTTTGTAGTGTATATTATTTGGGGCTTGGTGTTCGATTTTATAATGAAAGAATACGATAACATAGATAAAATAAAAGCATTTATAAGAGCTAAAAGAGAAGCTATTGTAAATTTAGATAAATTGATTTCGAAAGTAGTTGATAAACTAAATGAAGTAAAAAAAGGAATATCAGAAAAAGAAGGGAAAATTGCGGAGATGCAAAGAACTATTGATGGTTTTGTTTTTCCTAACAAACGTTATTTAACATACCACGCAGAGTATGTAAAAGGTTGGTATTTATCAATAGCAGATAATTATATAGAGTTAGATAAAAAGAATAAAGTACTCTCTACATGTGAAGTGGTAGAAAAAGATCATTTAACAAAATATGATTTGAATGACGAACACACAGAGGGAATTATTTATAAATCACAATTAAATTAAGAAGTAATGAAAAGAAGTGTATTATTTATACTAGTAGCTATTTTCTTTTTTACTACAAATGCATGTAAAAAAGAAAACGCTTCAGTGGTGGCATTAGAAACAGCAAAACAGGTTGAAGTAAAGAAGAAAAATTCGAATTTGAATATCAGTATTTTATTGGATCTTTCAGATAGAATTGATCCAGAGAAATATCCTAAAGAATCAATGGAACTTTTTCAAAGAGATATAGGCTATATAGAATTGATAGCTAAAAATTTTGAAAATCATATTCGAAATAAAAAAAGTAGAAAAATAAAAGATAAAATTCAGTTGTTTTTAGATCCAGAACCATCGGATAAAGCGTTGAATCAAAAAATATCAGATTTAAAGATCTCTTTTGATAAAACAAATGCAACTAAAGAGTTGATATTAGAAACTTCAAAAAAATATACAAAAACCTGTACCGCAATTTATGAACAGGCAATATTAGATGGAAAATATGTAGGTTCAGATACTTGGGGGTTCTTTAAAAATAAGATTGAAGATTACTGTATAGATGATGATTATAGAAACATCGTTGTAATTTTAACAGATGGTTATATTTATCATAAGGATAATAAAAAAAGAGAAAAGAACAGTACTACATATCTAACTCCAGAAACTATTAAAGGATTTAATTTAAGAACAAGTAGATGGAAAAAGAAGTTTGATGAAAAAGAGCTAGGGTTTTTACCAATAGATCAGAATTTAGAAAACTTAGAAGTTTTAGTATTAGGTATTAATCCAGATACAATAAACCCATATGAAGAAGATGTAATGAAGGAGTATTGGAAAAAATGGCTAACAGCTATGAATGTAAAAAAGTTTGAATTGAAAAGAACTGATTTACCTTCACACATTGATAAAATTATAAAAAAATTTCTCTTTAAATAAATATGCACTTAAAAATACTATTCATTTTACTATTATTTATAATACCAAAAACAGTAAAACTACCTGAAAATTTCTGTGCTAAAGTAATTGGTGTTATAGATGGAGATACTATAGAAGTGTTATATGAAAACAAACCAATACATATACGATTAGCGCATATTGATTGTCCTGAAAAAAAACAACCCTTTGGTAAAAAAACAAAGCGATTTGTGTCCAATGAAATTTTTGGGAAGAAAGTGAAAATAATCCATAGTGGTAAGTGGCATTGGAATAGATTAATAGCTGAGGTATATTATGATGGTAATAAAAATTTAAATAAAGAATTGATAAGTAATGGTTTGGCAATGCATTTTAAAAAATACTCAAAAGACCAAAAATATAAACAATTAGAAATTGAAGCCAAAAATAATAAAATAGGTATTTGGTCAGATCCTAATTTAATACCCCCTTGGGAATATAGACGAGGAGGTAAAAAGAGAAAAAGCATTGATAAAATACAACAGATAGAGAAAATGAATATGAAATTTAAAAGTATGAAAAAAATAATACCATTAATACTAGTAGGATTTGCTTTAACTGCCTTTCAAGAAAAAGAAGTTAAAAAAGTGTTTATATGTAAGAGCGTTGCAAGTAAACGTTATCATTTAAAAAAAACATGTAAAGGGTTGAAAATGTGTAAGACAGAAGTGAAAATAACAACAGTAAAGAAGGCGGAAAGACTGGGGAGAATACTGTGTAAATTAGAAAAAAAACAATTAGAAAAGAAATAAATGAAACGCTGTTAATAACTAAATTAGCAGAGTTTTTTTATTTTTACAGTAGGAAATACTACTTTAGCAGAGACTTCAATTTCCTCAACTTTTATGACTCAAGAAACAAAATATACCGAAGATAATATACGCTCGCTCGATTGGAAAGAACACATCCGTATGCGTCCGGGAATGTACATTGGTAAATTAGGTGATGGTTCGTCTGCCGATGATGGAATTTATATTTTAGTAAAAGAAGTTTTAGATAACTCTATTGATGAATATGTAATGGGGGCGGGTAAAACCATCGAAATTTCTATTCAAGGAAATAAAGTAATTGTTAGAGATTATGGTCGTGGTATTCCTTTAGGTAAAGTAGTCGATGTAGTATCTAAAATGAATACTGGAGGTAAGTATGATTCGAAAGCATTTAAAAAATCGGTAGGATTAAACGGTGTAGGTACCAAAGCAGTAAATGCGCTTTCTTCATTTTTTAGAGTAGAATCATCAAGAGATGGTAAATCTGCAGCAGCAGAATTTTCTCAAGGTAATTTAACAGATCAAGAATTCTTAGAAGAAACTTCACGTAGAAAAGGAACAAAGGTTTCTTTTATTCCTGATGAAGCAATTTTTAAAAACTATAAGTATAGAAACGAGTATGTTTCTAAAATGCTTAAAAACTATGTATACTTAAATACAGGGTTAACTATTGTTTTTAACGGAGAAAAATATGTTTCAGAAAATGGATTGAAAGATTTATTAGAAGATAACAATAGTAAAGAAGATATGTTGTATCCGATTATTCATTTAAAAGGAGACGATATAGAAGTTGCCATAACGCATAGTAAAACACAATATTCAGAAGAATACCATTCGTTTGTAAATGGACAACATACAACACAAGGAGGTACGCATCAAGCTGCATTTAGAGAAGCTATTGTAAAAACGATTCGTGAGTTTTACGGAAAGAATTTTGAAGCTTCAGATATTCGTAAATCAATTATCTCTGCTATTGCCATTAAAGTAATGGAACCTATTTTTGAAAGTCAAACAAAAACAAAATTAGGATCTACTGAAATGGGAGATGGTCTACCAAGTGTTAGAACGTATATTAATGATTTTCTAAAAACACAGTTAGATAATTTTTTACATAAAAATGTAGAAACAGCAGATAAGCTACAGCGTAAAATTATACAAGCAGAAAAAGAGCGAAAAGAATTATCTGGAATTAGAAAGTTAGCAAAAGATAGAGCAAAAAAATCAAGTTTACATAACAAAAAGTTACGTGATTGTAGAGTGCATTTAGGTGATACTAAGAAAGATGCTTATTTAGAATCAACATTATTTATTACAGAGGGAGATTCTGCATCTGGATCGATCACAAAATCTAGAAACGTAAATACACAAGCAGTTTTTAGTTTAAAAGGAAAACCTTTAAATTCTTACGGACTTAGTAAGAAAATTGTATACGAGAATGAAGAATTTAATTTATTACAAGCAGCCTTAAATATAGAGGAAGGTATACAAGATTTGCGTTATAATAATATAGTAATTGCTACCGATGCCGATGTAGATGGTATGCACATTCGTTTGTTATTAATAACGTTCTTTTTACAGTTTTTTCCAGAAGTAATTAAAGAAGGGCATTTATATATTTTAGAAACGCCTTTATTTAGAGTTCGTAATAAGAAAGATACTTATTACTGTTATTCTGAAGAAGAAAAAAGAGAGGCAATAGCTAAATTAAGAGGAAAACCAGAAATAACTCGATTTAAAGGATTAGGAGAAATTTCACCAAATGAATTTGTTCATTTTATTGGAGATGATATTCGTTTAGACCCAGTGATGTTAGATAAAGAAATGTCTATTGAGAAAATGTTAGAATTTTATATGGGAAAGAATACACCAGACAGACAAAAATTTATCATCGAGAATTTAAAAGTTGAATTAGATGTTGTTGAAGATGAAGGTTAGAGCAAGGTCTTACAAATTGTGAATTTAAAAAAAGTGTAATGAAAAAAGATATAATTATACCAAATGAAATTATTTCAAACAAAATCTATTTGATTCGAAATCAAAAGGTAATGTTAGATAGAGATTTAGCAGAGTTATATCAAGTTGAAACAAAAAGATTAAAGGAAGCAGTTAGAAGAAATCATAACCGTTTTCCAGAAGATTTTATGTTTGAATTAACAAAAGAGGAGTTTAAGAATTGGAGGACGCAATTTGCGACCTCCAATGCTGATAAAATGGGATTACGGTATGTTCCGATGGTTTTTACAGAGCAAGGAGTTGCAATGTTATCAAGTGTATTAAAAAGTGACAGAGCAATTGCCGTAAATATTAAAATTATTAGAATATTTACTAAAATGCGAGATTTATTGAGTGATAATTTAAGTTTACGATTAGAGATTGAAGATATTAAAAAGAAAATGAACAATCACGATAAAAATATAGAATTGGTATTTTCTTATTTAGATGAGTTGGTAGAAAAGAAAGAAAATTCATCAGAGAGAAGTAAAATAGGTTACAAAAAATAATTAAATAAATAATAACTCTTAAGCGAATACATATTATTTAATGAGTGAAGATATAAACGAGCACGACGAAGAATTAAATCAACCAATTGAAAATACAGAAACTATTACGAAAGTAACAGGAATGTATAAGGAGTGGTTTTTAGATTACGCTTCGTATGTAATTTTAGAAAGAGCAGTTCCTTCGTTAGAAGATGGCTTAAAACCAGTACAACGTAGAATAATGCATTCTATGAAAGACTTAGATGATGGACGTTACAATAAAGTAGCGAACATTGTTGGGCATACGATGCAATATCACCCGCATGGAGATGCTTCAATTGCAGATGCTATGGTGCAAATTGGTCAGAAAGAATTGCTGATTGATATGCAAGGAAACTGGGGTAATATCTTAACAGGAGATAGAGCTGCTGCATCAAGGTATATAGAGGCTCGTTTATCAAAGTTTGCATTAGAAGTTGTCTTTAATCCTAAGACAACCGATTGGAAAATGTCGTATGATGGAAGAAGGAGAGAACCAATAGATTTACCAGTAAAATTTCCTTTATTATTAGCACAAGGAGCTGAAGGAATTGCGGTAGGATTATCAACGAAAATACTACCACACAATTTTATAGAATTAATAGATGCTTCTGTAAAGTATTTAAAAGGGAAAAGTTTTTCGATTTTTCCAGATTTTTTAACTGGCGGAATTGCTGACTTCACTAATTATAATGATGGTATACGAGGAGGGAAAGTACGTGTACGTGCGAAAATTTCACAATTAGATAAAAAGACCTTAGTAATTACTGAAATTCCTTTTGCTACAACAACAACTACGTTAATCGACAGTGTTTTAAAAGCAAATGAGAAAGGTAAAATTAAAATTAAAAAGATTGAAGATAATACCGCGGCCAATGTAGAAATTTTAGTGCATTTACCTGCCGGAATATCGCCAGACAAAACAATAGATGCATTATACGCATTTACGAATTGCGAAAATTCAATTTCACCACTATCTTGTACTATTGAAGATAACAAACCTGTATTTGTTGGAGTTTCTGAAATGTTAAAGCACTCTACAGATTTAACGGTGAAGTTACTTAAAAGCGAACTAGAAATTCAGTTAAATGAATTACAAGAACAATGGCATTTTGCATCTTTAGAGCGAATTTTTATTGAGAACAGAATATATCGTGATATTGAAGAAGTTGATACTTGGCAAGGTGTAATTGAAGCAATTGACAAAGGTTTACAACCGCATATTAAACATTTAAAAAGAGAAATAACAGAAGAAGATATTGTTCGCTTAACTGAAATTCGAATAAAGAAAATTTCAAAGTTCGATATTGACAAAGCAAAACAACATATTGAAAGTTTAGAAGAGAAAATAGCTGAGGTAAAACATCATTTAGATAATTTAATAGAGTTTGCTGTAAACTATTTTAAAAACTTAAAAACGAAGTACGGTAAAGGTCGCGAACGTAAAACAGAAATTAGAATTTTTGATGATATCGTAGCAACCAAAGTCGTAATGCGAAACACGAAACTTTATGTAAATAGAGAAGAAGGTTTTGTAGGTACTTCACTTAAAAAAGATGAATATGTTACTGAGTGTGCAGATATTGATGATATAATTATCTTTAAAAGTGATGGTAAAATGATTGTTACCAAAGTAGCATCGAAGACTTTTGTAGGAAAAGATATTATTCATATTGCAATCTTTAAAAAGAGAGATAAGCGTACTGTGTACAATATGATGTATAAGGATGGTTTAAAAGGACCTAGTTATATGAAGCGTTTTAACGTAACGAGTGTAACACGAGATAAAGAGTATGATTTAACCACAGGTAATAAAGGATCTAAGGTTTTGTATTTTACAGTAAACCCGAATGGGGAAGCTGAGGTCGTTACTATTAATTTACGATCTGTAGGTAGTATAAAAAAACTGAAATGGGATATTGATTTTGCAGATTTAGCAATTAAAGGACGTGCAGTTCGTGGTAATCAAATAACCAAGTTTGCAATTCGAAAAATCGAATTTAAATCTGCGGGTGTTTCTACACTAAAACCTCGAAAAATTTGGTTTGATGATACAGTACAGCGTTTAAATGTTGATGATAGAGGAGAATTACTAGGCGAGTTTAGAGCAGAGGACAAAATTTTAATAGCAACACAATCAGGTAAAATTAAAGCAGTAGCACCAAATCTAGCAATGCACTTCGAAAGTGATATGATTGTATTAGAAAAGTGGAAACCAAACAAACCTATATCTGCTATTTATTTTGATGGTGAAAAAGAACGTTATTATGTAAAACGTTTTTTAATTGAAACAGCAGATAAAGAAGATGTTTTTATTTCTGATACCGAGAAATCGAAATTAGAGATTGTTTCTACTGATTACCGTCCAATGGCTGAAGTATTATTTTCAAAACGTAGCTTAGATAAAATAAAAGTGAATTTTGAAGATTTTATAGCAATAAAAGGTATAAAAGCATATGGTAACCAATTAACGACAGATAAAATACGTACCGTTAATTTATTAGAATCATTACCTTATGATGAACCAGAGGAAGAAAAGGTAGAAGAAATTGAGGTAAATGATGAGGAAGAGATTATTGAAGACAGCTTACCTTTAGATATTGAAGAAGTGCCACAAAAAGAATTTAAAACAACAAAAGAAGATAAAGCAAAAAAAGCTTTAGATAGAGCACTTCAAAAGAAAAAGACAAAAGATGACGATAGTCAAGAAAGTTTATTTTAAATGAAAACAATAGGATTAATAGGAGGTATTACTCCACAGTCTACCATTATGTATTATCAAGTGTTAAATAAATTAGCAAGTGAAACATTTGGTGAAAAACATTCAGCAAAAGTAGTAATGAACGCTGTAGATTTTGGAGAGATTTCTAAATTACAATCTGAAGGTAGATGGGATCTTTTAGGAAAGATAATGGTAAATGCAGCCGAGAGTTTACAAGCAGGAGGTGCTCATTGTATTCTAATTTGTGCGAATACAATGCATTTAACTATTAATGAAGTTAGAGAGGCTGTTACTATTCCCGTAATTCATATAGCGGAAGCTACTGGCGAGTTAATTTTAGAACAAAAATTAAAGAAAGTAGCTTTGTTAGGAACAAAGTACACAATGGAGAAAAACTTTTATACCGATGTTTTAAAAAATATGGGAATAGAAGCAATAATTCCAGAAGAAGAAGACAGAACAATTATTCATGATGTAATATATGATGAGTTGTCTAAAGGTATTTTAAATAAAGCATCTAAAAAAGCGTACCTAACAATTATAAATAAATTAGTGCAAAAAGGTGCAGAAGGTGTTATTTTAGGATGCACAGAAATTCCTTTATTAATTGAACAAAAAGACGTTTCAATTCCTGTTTTCGATACCACAACCATACATGCAACAAAAGCATTTAAACTATCGGTATAAATGAAAGAATTACTAGCATATCGTTTTAATTTAGATTCTTTTTTAGGCGTTTTAGGGTATGTATTACTCATCGTTTTTATTACTTGGGTCATTTCACGAATATTCCGCTATTTAATAGTACAAGTCATAAAGCGTAGAAAAACGGATCAAAATGGTAGAACCAGTATTTTATTTTTACGTAATTCAGTAAAGTTTTTTTTAGGCCTTTTTGGTATTGCCTATATCATTTCTACAGTACCAGCTTTTCGAAGTAAAGCCACTTTAATTTTTTCTGGAGCAGGTATTTTGGCAGCCATTATTGGTTTTGCTGCACAAGCAGCTTTATCTAATTTAATAGCAGGCGCATTTATTGTTATTTTTAGACCTTTTAGAGTTGGAGATTATATTAAGTTAGATGATACCCGTGTGGGAATTGTTGAAGATATTACGTTGCGACATACCGTAATTAATAATTTTGAAAACAAACGATTAATTATACCAAACTCGGTAATAAGTACCGATTCAGTATTAAATCATACTATTGAAGATTCACATATTCTTAGTTTCAATAACTTTAAGTTAGGAATAAAAGCAGATATTGATTTAGCAAGACAAATTATACAAGAGGAAGCTATTAAGTTACCATCTGTAATAGATTTTAGAACACCAGAACAAGTAATGGCAGATACTCAACAAGTAGATGTACGTGTAATTGATGTACATACAGATCATATACATATGCGTGCGTATGTTTGGTTAAATGAGCCATTTAAAGAATTTAAAACCAAATGTGCATTAAAAGAAGCAGTGCACAAACGTTTTTTAGCTGAAGGTGTTGCATTACCTATTCCTATCTATAAAATAGTGAATGTATAATAATATTAAATAGGGAGGTAGTAGGTTATTTATTGTGAATTTTTATTATTTGAAAATTTCTTCACTATTTTTAAAACTTTTAAATTCCAACGCATTATTACTATAATCTAAAATAAACATTGTTTGTTGAGCACCTTCTTTACCTTCATATCTTTTTTGTGGCTTAACAATAAAGTTTATGCTGTGTTTTTCTAAGCTTTTTTTTATCGTATTAAAAGTACTATCATCTACAATACAACCAAAATGAGGAATAGGTACTTTTAAGTTATCTACGATTCCGCAATGATCTAATTCAGGAATTTCATTAGACACATGTGCAGATAATTGATGTCCAAAAAAATTAAAGTCAACCCAATGAATTGTTTGCCTACCTAATTCACAACCTAAAATAGTGTGATAAAATTTAATCGTATTTTTAATATCTTTTACTTTAAATGCGAGGTGAAATTTACTATTCATAATTTAATATCCTTTTTTTAATGATACACTATTTTGTATTTCTTCTTTATTTAAGAAACGTTTGTAATTTTCTACAATTTGATTTATGGCAGTATCTACATTAGTTAAACTAGCGATATGTGGTGTTATTTTAATTTTAGGGTGTTTCCAAAAAGGATGCTCATTTGATAAAGGTTCAATTCTAAAAACATCTAAAAAAGCGCCAGAAAGTATTGAGGTATCAAGAGCATTTATTAAATCATTATCAACTAAATGTTCACCTCTTGCAACATTGATAAGAAAAGAACCTTTAGGTAGTTTATTAAAGGTGTTTTTATTTAAAATGTCTTTTGTATTTGCTGTTAAAGGTAAAAGATTAATTAGAAAATCAGCGTTATTTAAAAAAGCATCAAATTTATCTTCTTCATGATAACTTTTAACACTTGGTATTTCTTTTTTAGAATTACTCCAACCTTTTACTTTAAAACCAATCTTAGCAAATTTTTCAGCAACATAGCCACCAATATTCCCTAAACCTAAAATAGCAACTGTTGTGTTGTTAATAGATTTATAATTATATTGTTCCCATATTTTTGTTGTTTTTTGGTTTGAATATTGCTGTATATTTTTTAATTCAGATAAAACAATAGTTATTAAAAACTCCCACATATCATTAGATAATTTTTCGTCAATAATACGTGTAATAATGGTATTTGTAGGTATTGTTTGTGAATTCGTAATATGATCTATAGCAGCACCAACTGATTGAATTACTTTGATGTTGGGGAACTGTGCTAACACATTTTTAGTAGGCTTCCAACAGATAACAAAATCTATAGCATCTTTATTTTTCACTTCAGGGTATACTTCAATCGTTGTGTTTGGCAAAGCTTTTTTTAGAGCTTTTACCCAAGGCATAACGTTTTTATTTTCAAAGATAAAAAGGATGCTCATAGTTTGTGAATTTTGATATAAAATTAGAAATAAATTAGTAGAAGTTAAAATTGAATGTTTGTAATTTATTTATATTTACAATTGAAATAGCGATTTTGTGATTTAATTAAAATTGATTCGATGGTAGATGATTTAGATAGACAGTTAATTGATAATTTAAAAGATAATTCTAGATTGTCTTTTGCTGATTTAGGTAGAAAAATAAACTTATCTCCATCGGCAGTTAGAGAAAGAGTGCAAAAATTAGAAGATACAGGTATTATTCAAAAATATACAATTCAACTAGACAATAAAAAATTAGGTAATGACTTAGAAGCTTTTATTTTATTAAAAGTTTTTCCAGGGCAACTTATACATATTCTTAAAAAAATAAAAAGTTTTAAAGAAGTGAAAGAAGCACATAGAATTACAGGAAGTCAAAATATACACTTAAAGGTTGTGGTAAAAAATCAATTAAGTTTACAAGAGCTGCTAGATCAGTTAATGGTATTTAGTGATACCAATACATTCCTTATTTTATCTAAACTCTAGTTAATCTGTAATTAAAATTTAGATATTTTCGAAGTAGTTTGTTTTATGGAAGTTGATATTTTTATTTTTAAAAATTTCGAATATCAATAATGTCTCCGCTCTCTAATTGATTTTCTATATCAATTTTATAAATAGAATTAGCAACGAAATCAGGAGAATATAGTTCGTTATTATTCTTTAAATCCACAAAACGTTGTAAGCTTGTAAAATCAGATTCATGAGTGCTTCTAATTTGAGATTGCATATTTGTATCTACAACTCCAGGATAAATTGAAACACATTTCACTTCATTTTCTTCCTCATTTTGTTCTGTAGCAATCGCTTTGGTCATCATATCTATTGCAGCTTTAGAGGTGCAATACACAGACCAACCTTGATAGGCATTTTTAGCAGCTCCTGATGAAATATTTATAATTTGTTTTTTGCATACGAGTTCTTGAGTCATTTTAATAAATAAACTAGAAAGTATAAGTGGAGTAGTGGTGTTTAATTGAATAGATTTAGCAATGTCATAAGCTTTTAAATTTTCTAAATCACCTATTTTACCTAGCCTACCAGCATTGTTAACCAAAGTAATTGATGTTATTTTTTGAAGGAGTATTTCCTTTAAAAGAGAAGTGAATTTATTTTCTGTTACAGTAAGATTAGATAGATCAACTGAAATGTTTTGAACACTTTCTAATAAAGAAGCTGTTCTTGCTAAAGAAAATACTTTATAGTTTTCTGAAGCATATTTTTTTACTAATGCTTTTCCAATCCCTTTACTTCCGCCTGTAATAATTATAATATTCATAAGGTAAATATAAAGAAAACGTTATTGTGAAATTTTAAAATTAGCATATATTTTATAAGTGACTAATTCATTTTTAATATGTTATTTTAATAAGATAATTACTATTAAGTGTTTGTTTATTAGGTTTTTAGTAGTTGTGTATTTACGTTTGTGTTAAAACTATGTTTGTTAGTGGTTGATTTATAGACGCTTAAGGTCTTTTTATTAAAGTGAGATAATATAATTTTTAAATTGTATTACGAAAAATAAGGAGAAAGCTGAAAATCCATTAAAAGAGTAAGCGCAACTAACCAACTTTAATAATTAGTATTATGTCTCAAACTAAAAACGTGGCAGAAGTAGCCGCAGCAATGCAAACAGTAACAAAAAAATTTGAATGGACTTTGAGTGCTTTTGAAAAGCAAGGGAATTTATGGCTTCAATGGAGTACCAATGCCCCTTTTAGAGCACAACAAGACAAGATTGAAGTTTATGCAAATGGATGGCCTTCAAATCCTGATTCAAACGCAAAAGCATGGACATGGGCAGATGCAAAGAATAGCCCTTGGGATTCTGGATTAAGATGGGGATCAGATTGGTATTGTGCAAGAATAGCACAATCGGCACCTAATGGACCTTATGTATATGTTGAACAAATAATTACAAAAGAATAATTATAGTTATGTAGAACACCAAGTAAAGAACATTTTTTACTTGGTGTTTTATTATTTTTTTAAGATATATATTAAGAGTACCTACTAACTGCATTCTGTAATTTAGTAATCATTCGGTTACGAAGTTTTTCAGGTTTTTGAATTTCAATAGCATCTCCAAAACCAAGAATCATACGTTCTAATTCATAATTTATTTGAACTAAAATATTAAAAATTACACCATCATCGGTATGTTTAATCAATCGTTGACTTTTATGAAAAGGCTTCGTAATTACATACGGAGCATTTTTTTTATCGATCCAAAATTGAATACGTTGTGGACGTGTGTTTGAAACAGTAGCTCCAATTACATCTTTATAATATAGATCACCATCAATTGCTAAATCATTGTATTCCATTTTTTCATTAGAAAAAATATTTGATATTCTATCGAGAGCAAGTGTTATATATTGTTTTTTATGTGTTGCTAATAAAAACCACCTATTATTGTATTCTTTTAATAATTGCGGATGCACCGTCATATCACTCGCTTTATGAGCTTTAAAAGATTGATATGTAATTGTAAGTACTTTTTTATTTTGAATAGCTTTGTAAATAGGATCAATATATTCCAAGCCTTTTAATTGTTCGTTCTTATCTAAATGAATAATTGGCCTGTTCGTTTTTTGCGATGCATAAACAGAATCTTCTAATCGTTGTAAAACTCCGTCCATTTCTTTAAATAAAGAAAAGTCTTTAAACTGACGAAGTACCTGAATTGATTCATTTATAATTTTTACATCATTATCAGTTACAGGAATATTCATAATACTATAGCCTTCTTCTGCATAACGATAGTATTTTCGTTCATACACTTCAATAGGTGCATTGTACCCAAGTTTATCACTTCGCATCAGCTGAATATCTAACTGAATAGTTCGTTTGCTTATATACACATCTTTTCCTTCGTACTCATATAAAGCATCAGAGCAAGCATCAATTAAATCATTTAAAGTCCAACGTTTCATTGTATTCCGTAAACATTGATCTATCGTTTTATAACGGATAAGTGCATTTTTATTAGAAGCCATTTTACAACTTGTTTAATTCATTAGTTAAATTGTGTTTTGCTTGGTCTTCATATAAGTTTCTAAATTCTTCTGTGGCATAAATAAAGGGCTTATCTATAAAATGTTGCAGTACTTTTTTACGACCTTTTTTATAAAGTATTTTGGGTACTAACTTGTATTCTTCTCTAATTTGCTTCGTGTAATTAATGTAAGTCTCAGCAGATACTCCTAAAATACCCAAGTCGAAATCTACCATCCACTTGGTATCCTTGTCAGTTGTTTCATGTGTTTTAGTTGCTATTATTTGCTGATAAATTTTTTCTAAAAAAGAAGTTTCAATATTTATTTTTGATAGTTGCTTAACAGCAAAATCAGCACTTTTTTCTTCATTGTCTTGTTTCCAAATATTATAAATAACATCATGATAAAAAATAGAGAAAGCCAAACAATCATAGTTTTCTATATGCTGCTTGTATACATCAACATATTTAAAAATTTCATTTAAATGGGTAAGATTATGGTATGCTCTATGTTTTTCAGAATAATGTTTATGAATGTCTATCCATAGTGATTCTATTCGGTTTTCATCTTTGGTATAGTTTGAAACTAATTTGTGAAATCGCTTTTTTAAATCCATTTACATAAAAATTTCAATAAAAATAGCAATTAATTTTTTCTACGCAAAAAGATTGCGCACTTATGTAGAATATTTGCAGTGTTGTTAAGGGAAATATATATAATTACAGCATAAAATTATTCCGTTAAAAAGAAAAACGGATAATTTTTTAGAGACGTTCTTTACTATAAATAGATTCGGTAGCTCAGTAGGTAGAGCAATAGAAAATACTTTGCGCAAATAAGCAAACAAAGTTCCTATAAGATCCAAACTATGTGTCGCAGGTTCGATTCCTGCCCGAATCACTAAAAACGGACAAAGAAAGTTCCTATTCAACTTAAAAGACACTTTCCGTCGGTTTAAAAGACAAAAAGAGTTCCTATATACTGGTTCGATTCCAGTACTCGCAAGAGAATATGGTTCATTTTACTCTTCGTCTTTTATAAAATAATAGGTAAAAGGTATTCCTAAAAAATATTGATAATATACCTCACTTATAAAATGATAAAAATGAAAACATTAAAATTATTCAATGCAGTTATTGCTAATAATACAAACGAGACTTCTTTAACTAAATGTTTTATTTCTGAAAATGGTTTTATTATTGAAAAAAATGCGATGTGGGCAAAAGAAGGCATTTTAAATTATTTTGAGAATGAAAAACTAACAGGAGAAGCATTAAATAAAACATTTCATAAATCATGGGAACGTATTAAAGAAAGTACTCGATTCGAATTATATGTTGAACAAATTCAACATTATATTTCAACATACGTAACTGTTTTTAAAGCTGAGGTTTATATACCAAACGAAGTATTAAATATTCCTGATTTAAAAATAAAATACAAAGTAATAAAAGCATACTCAATAGAAGAGATGAGAGCCAAATGCCTTTCATTATTACAATCTGGTATTGCTTTAAAAGAAGAAACAATTGCTGATGTATTATCAATATTAGTTGATGAATTGAAGTATGTATTTACAGGGAAAGAAAATATAAGAAATAAGGAAGCGCTTGTTATAATTGCAGATACATATAAAATATATCCTGAAAATGTTGTGGAGTTTTTTAGATATATCATTTATAAAACAACCGATTCAACTTTAGTAATAAAAAGTAATGATTTAATTGAAGAAATTAAAAATAGTACATACAACCCAACCATTGCTTTTAGAGAATTTGGGTTAGAAAAATTGGCAGAGATATTTAATAGATTTAAACCTTTGTTTTTAGCGTATAAGAATAGCGCATCAAAAGTGATTAATAGAATAAGTAAATTATCTAAAAAATATCACAAACCACTTATTATAAACCCGTTAAATGAGGTTACTAATGTTCTTTTAACAGAGAGCGATATACATTGGTTAGATAATGCGACGCCTTTTGCTTTATTTAAAGCATTAAGTGCTTGTTATACAAGAAAAAAAGGACAGGACACTTTTTTATATCGTATTAGAAACGGAAAATCGTGGGTAAAATTAAATGCAGTAAATTATGTAAACGAAGTAAACTATAGTTTCTTAATAAGATATTTACAGAAGCGAGTTAATTTATCAGGAAAAAAAATATTTCTACCAAAAAATATAAATTATGCGTTGCCTACCTCCGAAAAAATGTTTGTAGGAAATATTCCTACAGGAACTAAGTTTTATGGTAAAAAATTAGCTATTGGTATTTATTGGAAAGATGCTTGGGGAGCGGATGATTTAGATTTATCAGGATTAAATATTGGAGGTAAAATAGGTTGGAATAGTACTTATAACCAAGAAGAAAGTAATTTAATGTATTCAGGCGATATAACTTCAGCACCTAATGGAGCTGTTGAATATTTATATGCAAATAAAGGTTTAAATGCACCTACGCTGATTAATAGTAATGTTTATTCAGGAGAATCAGACTGTGATTATAAAATTGTAATAGGTAAAGGAGATAGTATCTCTAAAGATTTTATGATGAACCCTAATAACCTTTTTACAGAGATTAAATGTAAATCAATACAACAACAAACCATTCTAGGAATATTAATACCTAAAAAAGAAAAGCAATGTTTTGTTTTATTGAATTTTGGAGCTGGTCATACTAGAGTTTCTGGTACTTCTGAAATTTCTAACCTTGCTACAAAAGCTTTATATCAGCAATGGAACAAGCCTTTATCTTTTAAAAAAATAATAAAAGAATTGGGGGGTGAAATTGTTAAAAAGAGCGTAGAAGCAGATTATGATTTTTCTTTAGATACTTTACAAAAGGATAGTTTTATTTCAATTTTTAAATAAAATTTTAGCTACGTAAAAAGATTGCGCACTTATATAGAATATTTGCAACAGAATTATAAGAAAGATATTAATTCTTTTAAAAGTAATCGCTTCATAAAACAAGGAGTTTATGGAGCACAAATTAAATACGATGGAAAATAAAACAACGATAACAGGAAAAGAAATAGTAGCAATGGGGTTTAAACCAGCAAAATGGTTTCCAGAAGCAATGGAGTATATCAATACAAATGAATTAACCAAGGAAGAAATAGGAACATATTTAGAACAATTTCGTTCAGAACCAGAAATTCCGTTGTTAGATAATTCAGTAGAATTTAAGGTCAATATTAAGGCAGAAAACGAATTGGAAGAAACCAATGTGAATTCTGTTATAGGTTCTATGGAAGTATTAATGAAAACACCAACGATTGTAAATGGTGCTATTATGCCTGATGCTTGCCCGATTGGCGGAACTGGAACAATACCTGTTGGTGGAATTGTGGTAGCAAAAAATGCCATTCATCCAGGTATGCATAGTGCAGATATTTGCTGTTCTGTAATGTTAACAGATTTTGGAAATGCAAACCCGAAAGACGTTTTAAATGCTGCACATTCAATTACGCACTTCGGGCCAGGAGGAAGAGATAGAAGTACACAATTTCGTTTTCCTATGGATTTGTTAGCTGAAATAGAAGCAAACCCGTTTTTAAACAATCAAAAATGTATTTCAGCAGCAAGAAGTCATTTAGGAACACAAGGAGATGGAAATCACTTCTTATTTGTAGGGAAATCTAAGAATACAGGAAACACTATGTTGGTTACACATCATGGAAGTAGAGGTTTTGGAGCTAATTTATATAAAAGAGGAATGCATATAGCTGAACAATTTAGAAGAGAATTGTCACCACAAACATTAAAACAAAATGCATGGATTCCGTTTAATACTGAAGAAGGAAAAGCATACTGGGAGGCATTGCAAATTATAAGAAAGTGGACAAAATTGAATCATGAGGTTTTACACGATTCGACGTTAGAAAAATTAGGTGTAGAAAAGGAAAATAGATTTTGGAATGAACATAATTTTGTATTTAAAGAGGGTGATTTGTTTTATCATGCAAAAGGAGCAACACCTTTAGATACTAAGTTTATGCCAGATATTACAGGACCACGTTTAATTCCGTTAAACATGAGTGAACCAGTATTAATTGTAGAAGGAAAAACAACGACAAACAATTTAGGGTTCGCTCCACACGGAGCGGGACGTAATGTTAGTAGAACACAACATAGAAAAAGTAAAACAGGCACAATTCAAGAGATTTTTGAAGAAGAAACCAAAGGGTTAGATATTCGTTTTTTCTCTGAAGAAATTGATATTACAGAATTACCATCTGCATACAAAAATGCAGCAACAGTAAGAAATCAAATGGAAGAGTTTGGTTTAGGAGAAGTAATTGATGAAGTATTACCTTATGGTTGTATTATGGCAGGAAACTGGCAGAAAAATGCTCCTTGGAAGAAGCAAAGGAGGAGATAGAAGATAAAAAACCTCACAGGTATTTGAAACCTGTGAGGTTTAATAAACAAGAAATAGTGAACGAAGAATTAACACAAAAAGCATATCAATTATTAATAGATAAAATTGATGTAGATACTTTTGAAAAGTATCTATATGAATTGGTTGAAATAAGTCAATTTAATAGTAAAACATTAATTTTTGATTTTGTGAATATCAATTATAAATTAGGAAACTATAAGAAGCCTTTATTTAATTTACTTGAATGTTATTGCTCTGATGAAGAATTATTAAGTTTTAAAATATATTTTTCATGTTTAAATTTATTGAGTAGTGATACAGATAAATTTATTTTAGAATTGATTAGTGATTTATCTAGTTTATGGGTACAAAATGATTATGAACTTGATATGTTACATGAATTTTATATGTTAAATATTAGTATGCCATCATCATTTGGTGACGATTATTATCATCTATCTGAAGCGGAAGGGATAGCTAAAGCTATAATGTACTCTAAAGAAGTTATTTTAAAATTTAACTTTTTTAAAAAAAGTCATGATTGGAAAGGTTTTTTAAAATGTATAATTGAAAAAGAAGAAGAGCATAAAAACAACATTATAAAAACTAAGTATACTTCAATAGAACAAAGTAAAAGTCTGTCGAATAAAATTATCGATTTATTGAAAGGAATACTAGGTTTAATATAAAATAAAAAAAGAATACAGTAGTAAGTTTTAATATAAAATGAGGAAATTTAAATACTTTAAAGTTAAGAAACTTTCCTTATAAGTGCGAAACGATAAACTATATTTTAGTAGAAAGAAACGGGAGAAATTAAAGAAAAATAATGGGAAAGAGAATTTTAGAACACTTAGAGAAAATAGAAAAAGATAATAATATCGAAATTTTATTAGCAGTAGAATCGGGAAGTAGAGCTTGGGGCTTTGCTTCTCCAGATTCCGATTATGACATTCGTTTTGTATACAAACATAAAACAGCTTGGTATTTGAACCTTTGGGAACAAAAAGATACGATTGAATTTATGACAGAAGATGATTTGGATGGTGTTGGTTGGGACATAAGAAAAGCACTACGATTATTATCTAAGTCGAATGCTTCATTTACAGGCTGGTTATTTTCACCTGTTGTTTATAAATCAGATGCTGTTTTTCTAAAAGAAATTAAACAATTAGCGAATGATAATTTTAATCCTGTTGCTGGCTTTTATCATTTCCATTCTATGAATAAAGGTTTTGAAGAAACTTTAGGAACAGAAAGTATGACCTTGAAGAGTTTTTTTTATACAATTCGTACAGCACTTTGCGTGAATTGGATTGTAAAGAAAAACACAATTCCTCCAGTATGTTTTAAGTACTTATACGAATTGGTTGACGAAAATTTTCATGGTAAAATAGATGAATTGATTCAACTAAAAAGCAAACGAATTGAAAAGAGTACTGAAAATGTAGCAGAAGAGTTGATTGATTTAGTTAGAGTGATTATAGCAGAGAATAACTCTCTTAAAAGTAGTTTAACAAATAAGAAATCGAACCCTAACAAGTTCAATGCATTTTTTCTAAAATATATTTAAAAAAATCGTTGCGAATACAACGAAGTGAAATAATCTATTTATCAATAAACGGATTGCTTCGTATCTCGCGCTGACAATAAAAAATTGTATAATGACACTAGAAGAACTAAAAAAATCAGGAAGTATTATTTTTGAATGTATAAGTGGGAGTAGAGCTTATGGTTTACAAACACCAACCTCTGATAGAGATATAAGAGGCGTGTTTGTTTTACCAAAAGAACAGTTTTACTCTTTAGATTACATTGGGCAAATAAATAATGAAACGAATGATATTGTTTATTATGAATTAAGAAAATTTATGGAGTTATGTTCAAGAAATAATCCGAATATTTTAGAAATGCTAAACGTCCCTGAAGATTGTACTTTATACAAGCATCCATTATTTAATGAGATTAAAAAAGAATATTTTTTATCTAAATTATGTGAAAACACTTTTGCTAATTATGCATTTACACAAATTAAAAAAGCAAGAGGATTAAATAAGAAAATTGTTAATCCTGTTGAAAAAGAACGTAAAACAATAGATGATTTTTGTGTTATAAGAACAGACAAGAGAGCTATAAAAATTGAAGACTTTCTAAAAGAAAAATCATTAGAAAAAGAAAATATCGGATTAGCAAAAATACCGAATATGAAAAATTGCTTTAATTTATTTTATAGTAAGTCTTCAAATTACAAAGGAATCTCAAGAGAAGGTGCAAATGAAGTTTGTACGAGTTCTATTTCAAAAGAAGAACAACCAATAGCAATGTTATATTGTAATTTGGATGGTTATTCATCGTATTGCAAAAAATATAAAGAGTACTGGTCTTGGGTTGAAAAAAGAAATGATGAACGCTATAAAAGCAATATTTCTCATGATAAGAATTATGATGCTAAAAATATGATGCATACTTTTCGATTATTGCACATGGCAAAAGAAATTGGAAAAGATGGAACTATTAATGTAAGACGAAACGATAGAGAGTTTTTGTTAGCTATAAAAAATGCTGAATATGAATATGATGATTTGGTAAGTAGAGCAGAAGAAATGAAAGAAGAATTAGAGTTGGTTTATCACGCATCGGATTTGTTAGAAAAACCAGATTCACAGAAAATTAATTCACTGTTAATTTCTATAAGAAACGAACACTACACACAAAATGGCTAAAAATAGAGGTAAAGTTGGCAGAGACGATTATTTATTTGGAGAAGTATTTATGCAGCGAAAAATAAAAGAAGCTGTATTTGATATGTCTTTTTTATTAGAACGAGGTTATGGTGAATCATCTTCATGTGAATTGGTAGGAAATCGTTATAAGCTTAATAAACGGCAGCAACAAGCTATAAAAGGAATGGCAGCAAGTAAAACAGCTGTTGTTAATAGGCAAAATACTAAAGTAACTGTTGAAGTGTTAGAAGGAGCGACATTAATTATTGACGGATTTAATCAATTAATATTATTAGAAAGTATATTATCTGGAGCCTGTGTTTTTAAAGGAAGAGATGGAGCGTATAGAGATTTATCAAATTTATACGGAACTTATAAAAGCGTAAGCCAAACTCAAATTGCAATTGAAACTTTTGCAGCATTTTTTAAAAAATATAAAGTTTCAAAAGTTATTTGGGTATTTGATGCCCCAGTTTCTAATAGTGGACGTATGAAAACAAAGCTAATTGATTATGCAAAAGAAAAAGAACATAATTGGGAAGTTGTGCTATTGAATAATCCAGATAAATTTATTGCTAATAGTGAGTTCATTGGAGTAAGTTCTGATGCTTGGATTTTAGATAAAATAAAATCATGGAGTAATATTATAGAAATTATAATCCCTAAAAATTACTCTAGTTTAATAACTTGCGAATAATAATGAAATGGAAAAAGAAACTCTAAAGAATAAATTAATAGAAATACAAAAACAGTATTTGTATCAAAAAAAGGAACATTACATATTAAAGTGCCAAGAAGAACATCTTAAAATGATAGCGTGTAATTTAACGAACTATTTTACAGAACAAGGTTTTCTTAAAAAATATGAATTGCCTTGTTTTGAAGAAGAAATTAAAATGAATAGAAGCATAGCTTTTAATAAATTTCAGTTTTTAAAAGAAGAAGAGCATATACTTGAAACAATGCAAAAGTTTCAAGAAATAAATATTAACGACTTTCTAATTGTTTTAGGGCAAAGAATAACATCGGCAACAATTAAAAATGAAAAAGCAATTCCACCTATAAACAAAGAAGTTTATGACGCAAGTTTTGAAATTTTTAATGCCCAAATTACGAAAGCGGTAAGAGCTTTTGAAAAACATTCAGAAAGAATCACAAATAATTTTTGGGGAAAAGCGATTGGAAATCCAGCTGAAAAGGAAAAAAAAGTACGGAGTTTATTGACGAACATGTTAAAAAATAAAACTTGGTGGAATGTATATTATCATTACAAGCATGAATTAGTTTATGAAGTAAGAATAGCATCAGGACATGGTGCACGTTGGAAAAAAGAAGACTTAGAATTTATTGGTTTTGTAGAGCCTTTTTTTAAGTGAAATTAAAGAAATATAATTTTTACTGTGCCTTTAGAATATTTTTTTGAACGATCAATGTTGTTGAAAAAGAAACACCCTAATTTGCATAAAATGTTGTCAGACTGCTTTATGCCTTCAGTAAAAATTAAATTAGGGTGTACTTAAAAATGAAGGGGTAATTATTTCTTTTTTTTGAGATTAATATATTTAGTCTATTTCAAAAATTAAAAACCCGTAATAAGTTTAATTATTACAGGTTCTTAATAATATATTTATGCAGATATTTCACGAGTCAACCATCCACTCTTACCTGCAGTAGCAATAGCGTATGGAGTAATCCAGAATAATCCAAAAGTATATAAAATACTATAAGAATATGCCCAGAAAGCTTCTTTTGAATCATATCTTTTAGCATAAAATAAAACGGGGAACGTTGATACTATCAAAATACTAAATAAAGTAGAACTTATAAATAAAACGGGGTGAGTTAATAAGAAATATAGCATAAATAATAAAAAAGGATATGACATAATCATTTTTATTGACTGGGTAACAAATAATAATCTTGCCCCAAATTTATTATCTTCTTTAAAATTTGTAAATACATATTTAGACATCGCAATGTTTTCTCGAACATTACTTCTATCCCATCTAATAAACATTTTATATAAGCCTATATAATCTTCAGGTACATTTGTATATGCATATGCATTTTTTTGAAATAAAACGCTATAGCCTTGTTTTAAGATCATGTTTGTTAACGCTCTATCTTCACCAATATCAGATGATTTACCCATAAATTTTTGATCAATCCATTCTGGTAAACAAGCAAAAACGGCAGTTGATCTGTAAGCAGCTAATGCACCAGGAGTACATAAAACAGAATTTAAACTACTTTCAGCAGAGCGTTTAAATTCAAAACTCATTACAAAACTTACATTTAGCATTTTAGGTAATAAAGCTTTTTTGTTATTTAATACTTGAATGTTACCAGCTACAGCGCCACATTTTTTATCAATAACTATTGGGCTTACTAAATTACGAAGCGTATCTTTTTTTACTATTGAATCACTATCAACTGTTACAAAAACTTCTCCTGTACCAATATTAAAACCACGATACAAGGCATGACGTTTACCCATATTTTTAGGTTGTTGCATTATAGTAACTTGACTACCTAAAATTCTTTTAGCTTCTTGCATCCAATACCAAGTATCATCTTTACTACCATCATCAATAGACAATAATTGTAATTTTTCTTTAGGATAATCACTTTTATCTAAACTTTTTAAAGTTTCTAAAACCTGTTTACCTTCATTATAAGCAGGTACTATAACAGTAATAGTAGGCAGTTCGTTATCATTTACAGATGCTATTGGCTTGTATTTAAAATATAAGTATAAATCATAAATAAAAGTCATTGCTCCAAAAGCAAACAATGTGGCAGCAAGTATAAAAAAGGTAAAACCCCAAGTTGTATTTAATCTTTCGAAATTGAATTTTGAAAAATCATCTTGTAATAAGTAAACAGAATAAGTAGCACTAATCATAATAGCAAATGAACTCACCATAATAAGAAGAGCTCGAAAGTTAATTGGAGTCGTTTTTTGGTTTGCTCTAGGATATTTGGTATGTAATGATTTTAAATTAATAGTTCCTATACTCATATTATAGTTTTATTTAAGTCCATTATATCAATTTACATACCATTAGTAATTAAAGCCTATTTGCTAGTTATTATAGGTTTCAGATTATTTTTTGTGTATATTTATTACACGTTAATCGTGCAACTGTATATTTTTTACACACTAATTATGTTGCCGCTCCTTTTTAAAGGAAGTAAACGAGGTTTATAAAAGGAAAGAATTACGGAACTAGAATAATATTAGTATTTTGTTAAAACGTTTTAAGACAGGTAATTTAAGAATTCTACCGATAAAACAGAATTGAAGAATATTCTTAATTATTGGCATGTACTGAGAAGAATTATTTTTTTAGGGATACGAAAGCTAGAATAATCTAAATATTAAAACACTTAGAATTTATACATATTATTTTTTAATAGACGAATGTTGTCATATTATTTACGCTTTTTCGTAGCTCGGGAAAATTAAATTTGGAGGTAATCTATTAATTATCGCATCTTTGCAGTAGTTCATTGAAAAGGTTCTTTTATAGTTTATGAGATATGTAGCACAGTATTGCGCTACATAATTTATAAAATATAATAAATATGAATTGGAAAATTCAAAAATTACTTAATGATGAAACCATTATTTCAAAAGAACCAGGTAATTCTATGTTACCACTTTTAAAGTCGAAACAACCAGTACGGTTACAACCTATTGTTTGGGGAAATTGCGAAGTTGGAGATATTGTTTTTTGTAAAGTTCGTGGAAACTGCTTTACGCACCTTGTAAAAGGTAAAAATGACAAACGAGGATTGTTAATAGGTAACAACCGAGGGAGAATTAACGGATGGACAAAAAATGTGTATGGAAAAGTAGTAGAAATACTATAAATACCATAGACATTCTTAAAAGAAAACAAGTAAAGAGCGTTAAAACGCTTACATATATTTTATAAATTAATTAAAAAACTAAAATTTAAACCTATGATAATACAAAAAATCACATATCAGGACGCAAAAATGCGACTTTGTGAGTTGTATTTTAGGTAGAAATTTATACCATAAAAAGTAAAAGCGTCCAAAATTAAATTTTGGACGCTTTTTTTTATAAAAAATTTAAAAGCCTGAAAACCAATTTGAATCGTGTAGCAAAAAAGGTACTTAACAAAGAATCAGTCAATTAAAGAATCTACAAAAAGTGGGCAGGAAATCTAATGCCTATATTGTTTTTAACTGGTTGATTTTTAGGTAATTATTATTTAATTTTATTTGTGTAATTCAAAAACACGTTATAAGTTTGCATCGCAATAAAGCACAAAACATTATTATTGAAATGTTACCTTAAGTACAGTATAAAGATCTTTCAATAAAATTAAAAACGAAGTACATGTTAAATACATTATTCAACAAAAACATACAAAGAGAACTAGGTTCTTTTTATTGTTTACTTCGCGACTTTCCACACTATACATAGCAAACACTATTATATATGAAAAGTCCGAAGTTTTAAAATTTCGGACTTTTTTTATGGAGTTTATTTCCAAGGGATTTTTTCGAAGTTTATAGTTTTCCTGCCTAAGTAGGAATTTTAAAAGGAAACCAATTAAAAAATTGGCTTCCGTAGAAAAAACATCTCAAAATTAAATCATGGGAAATAAATTAAAGGGAAAAGACCTAATAAAATTAGGGTTTCCAAAGAATAATAGTATCAATATTGCTTTAGGTCAAATAAACAGGTACCGTAAAAAAGAAAAGAAAGAACGCATTTTAGAAGAAGCGAAAGAAGTGCTGTTAACACCAGAAAAGTTTCAGGGAAATGCCATTTGGGGAAAAGTAGTTGAAGGATTAATAAAACCCGTAGAAGTACGTTTTCATCAATTAAAAAATACCAGAGCACCCTTTACAATTTACGGAGAAAACGAAATTGACGACTTAGCAAAATATCAATTGTATGATGCTTTAAAATTACCAATAGCGGTACAAGGCGCTTTAATGCCCGATGCACATGCTGGGTATGGCTTGCCAATTGGCGGAGTCTTAGCTACTAAAAATGCAGTAATTCCGTACGGAGTAGGAGTAGATATTGGATGTAGAATGTGTTTAACAATTTACCCGATAAAAGCATCTTATTTAAAAGGAAAACGACACCAGTTAGAAAATATCTTGTCGGAACATACCAAATTTGGAATGCGTGAAACACACAATGTAAAACACGATCATGAAATATTTGAACGTACTGAATTTAATGATATTCCGTTATTAAAACGCTTAAAAACCAAAGCCTATAAACAATTAGGAACCTCGGGAGGAGGAAACCATTTTGTGGAGTTTGGAACTGTAAATATTACAGATGCGAATAATGAGTTTGATTTACCAATTGGTGAATATGTAGGGTTATTAACCCACAGCGGAAGTAGAGGTTTTGGAGCTAACATAGCCAAACACTACACGTATTTGGCAACAAAACAATGTCCACTTCCTAAAAATGTACAGCATTTGGCGTGGTTAGATTTAAATACCCACGACGGACAAGAATATTGGTTGGCAATGAATTTGGCTGGAGATTATGCAAAGGCTTGTCATGATAATATTCACAAACGTATAGGTAAGTTATTAGGTGCAAAAGCTATTGCTAAAATAGAGAATCATCACAATTTTGCTTGGAAAGAACAAATAAATGGACAAGAATTAATTGTACATAGAAAAGGAGCAACACCTGCAAATAAAGGACAGTTAGGTATTATTCCGGGTTCTATGACAGCGCCAGGATATATTGTTAGAGGCTTAGGAAATAACGAAAGTTTAAATTCTGCTTCACACGGTGCAGGACGCTTGTTTTCTCGCAAAAAATGTAAAGAAAAATTTACCAAAAGTGAAATTAAGCATCAATTAAAAATGAATGATGTAAGTCTTATTGGGGGCGGAATTGATGAGGCACCAATGGCGTACAAAAACATTAAAAAAGTAATGAGTAATCAACAAGAATTGGTTGAAGTGTTAGGAACATTTACACCTAAAATTGTTCGAATGGACAAATAGCATTCTTTGGGCGTTACCTAAAGGTCGGGCTTTACACTATATCTTTTTATAGCTGTCATTGCGAAGTTTACTGTTTTGTAAACAGTGGCAATCTTATAATCGATTAACAGATTGCTTTGTACCTCGCAATGACGCGTATTTATATAAGCTATAAAAAGGATGCCGCTTCAATCCCTAACGCAAGTGTACTTGCAAAGGTATTAGCATAAATAATAAGAAATAATGAAAACTAAAATAATACAATTAACAGCTGCAAAAGGACCCGCAGAATGTGCTTGGGTAGTAGCCAAAGTGTTAAAACTATTTTTAAAAGAATTGATACATAATAAGATTGTATATCAGATTCTTCACAAAGAAAACGGAATAGAGAATGGCACGGTACAATCAGTTAGTATAGAATTAAAAGGAAAACAACTTCCCGAATTTTTAAACGATTGGTTAGGCTCAATTCAATGGATTGGCACATCAACATTCAGAAAATATCATAAACGTAAAAATTGGTTTATAGGATGTTATGAATTACATCAATTTGAAGAAAAAACAATCAATGAAAATGAAATTCAATTTCAGGCTATTAGAAGTTCTGGAGCTGGCGGACAACATGTAAACAAAGTAAGTTCTGCTGTAAGAGCAAAACATACACCAACAGGAATTCAAGTTTTGGTAATGGATAGTCGTTCTCAACATCAAAATAAAAAAATAGCGATAGAACGCTTAAAAGAAAAGATTCGAGAGCACAATACAAATCAGTTAAAAGAAGCTGTAAAAAGTGAATGGGAAAACCATTTAAGTTTAGAAAGAGGAAACCCTGTAAGAATATTTACAGGTTCTGATTTTAAACAAAAAAAGCAAGAGAAATCTTTTAAAACAAAACGAAGTCAGTTAAAAACCGATTTAAGAAAACAATTAGAATAAATACGTCATTACGAGGAAGAATAACGAAGTAATCTGTTAGATTAAATGAAAAGATAGCTTCGTATCTCTCACAATTAGAAACAAGAAACAATATGGGGAATAGTATAAATAATTACGTTTTTAAAGCACTAGATTCTTATCACTACGATTTAGAAGAAACAATGGAGTCCTTAAATTATGCCTTATCATATGATGATAAAAATACCATGGCATTAACATTAATGGGTAGGGTATATGCCGAAAGGTTATATAAGTATACTGAGGCGATTGGTTATTACAAAGAGGTACTAGCAATAAATATCAATGCTTTTGAGGTATATACACATTATATTAATGTGTTATTATGGAATGAAGATGTAAAAGAAGCTGATACTTTTATTGATTTTGCATTAACGGTAAAAGGATCAGATAAAGCACTATTATACTTAAAAAAGGCAGCTTTAAATGAGCAACTTAAAAAGTACAAGATTGCATTGAGTTTTATCAAATTAGCTAAAGAAAACGCTTTTAATTCAGAGTTTATACAAACTATAAAAGAACAGAAAGAAAGAGTTAAAGAAAAAATGCCAAAGAAAAAGAAGAGCAAACGTACTAAAACAGGCAAAAAAGCGAAAAAAAAGTAAACTAAATTATACTACGCAAATACAATGCGTAATAGCATTGCATATTTGTAGTGTTATTAAGAAAAAGAAAAAATGAATTAAAATAAATATGTCGTTATGAGGTAATATAACGAAGTAAGCTTCTAGTTTAAAAGAAAAGATTGCTTCGTTTCTCTCGCAATGACATTTAAAAATATCAAGCAAGTCTTGTTGTGTGTTTCTGTATAGCACCATTGTATAAATCTGTACAGTTTTTGTATTCGGTTTTTATATGCAACTAGTCTTGAAGGTTTCGATTATTTCCCAAAAAATAATCTCACTCTATATACGAAGGTTCGAATCCTTCCATAACGAAAGTTATGTAGCACAGTCCGGTTAATGCAATAGAAAAATTCGTGGGTTCGAATCCCACTATCCGAAAGGATATGGCAGAGCGGTCAAATGCACTAGATTTCGGTTCTAGTAATTATGGTAAGCCTCAGGGCGAGTTGGTTCGAGTCCAACCTCTTGGCTTGAGTAAAGCCCCTTAAGCTAATCACCTTGTAAAACTGATTATTAAAAAATAAAACGATACGTTCTAAATGAGTTTTTTAATAAACACTTAAAAAAGAACTTTGAAGTTTTTAGTTTTAAAAATAGTAAGGAATAACTTTTTATAAATCAGTTGATTTTATTTATGAATTCAATCCATTTTTAAAAAGAAGTTTCAAACTTTTTTATACCAATCACTTCCGTAATTTGTTAAGCATTTTAGCGTATCGTTTTTAAAATTAACACATATTTCTCCGTTACAGAGAATGTTATATAAAATGAATCATTCTGAAATTAATAAAGAATAAATTATCAGAATTTAAAAATTATAAAAAATGAAAAGAGTAAGAATTAATACAGGAAAAGTAGGATTAATATTTAAAAATGGAGATTATCAAAAGGTAATTACACAAGGAAGCCATTGGTTATTTTTAAACCAAAACGTAATTATATATGATTTAACAAAAGAATTTAATGCGGCTGTAGCGATAGAAATTTTATTAAAAGACATTGTTTTAGCTGAAATGCTCGAAGTTGTTAATGTAAAAGATAATGAATTGGTTATTATTTATGAGAATGATAACTTTACGAGGGTCTTACAAGCGGGGAGATATTTTTATTGGAAAGGTTTTGTAAATAGAAGATTTCAGAAGATTGACATCAGTAAAATTTATATTACAGAAGCTATTGATAAAGCATTGTTTAGTAACTATGAATTTAACAAGTACATTAGAATATTTGAAGTAGCAGCTTATGAAAAAGCAGTATTACTAGTTAATGATGCACACATTAAAACCTTAACAGGTGGAACGTATCGATTTTGGAAAAATGATACAACTATTAAAATTGCAAAAGCAGATATGAGGCAATTACAATTAGAAATAGCAGGACAAGAGTTATTAACCAAAGATAAAGCAACGATTAGAATCAATTTTTACACACAATATAAAGTTGTTGCTATTGAAAAAGCGTTGTTAGAAAACAAAGAGTATGAAAAGCAATTATATATATTAATGCAATTGGCATTAAGAATGTATGTTGGTACGTATACTCTAGATGAATTATTAGCTGAAAAAGAAAATATTGCAACAGCTGTATTTAATGAAGTATCTAAAAACACCGATGAATTGGGGGTGAAAATTATTAACTGCGGAATTAGAGATGTAATTTTAACTGGAGATATGAAAGAGATTATGAATCAGGTTTTAATTGCTCAAAAAAAGGCACAAGCTAATATAATTACTAGAAGAGAAGAAACAGCTTCTACTAGAAGTTTATTAAACACTGCTAAATTAATGGAAAGTAACGAAATGTTATTCAAATTAAAAGAAATGGAATATGTTGAGAAAATTGCAGATAAAGTAGGAGAGATTTCTGTTTCTGGAAACGGAAATATGGTAAAGCAATTAAAAGAAATTTTTGCTGCGAATAAATAATAAAAGGTTGTCGTTTATTGACAGCCTTTTTTTGATGTTATTCATGAGTTTATAGTATAAAGGGAGTAATTTAAGTAATGTTTATTTTTAACCTAATGAGTATTTTTTATTGGCAGTTTTTTGAACAACTATATTTCTTAAAATATTAGTGTCTTTATGGTATAATTAATCAATATATGTTAAAATCAGATGTTGAAAATTATCAATTTTTAATTAGATTTTTTTTACGGTTTTACCTTACTTTTTTTACGGTAAAATACTTATAGGTGCATTTTAAATTAGTTATTATTGTATGTTTATGTTTTAGGTTTTACGTAAAACATTTTTTTTTTGTGAAAAAAAAAATGTTAAAATTACCTTAAAAATAAGTACTTTTAATAAATTATAAACCACCAGTCACATATAAATAGTATGAAAAAAAAAAACTTAATTGCTTCTTTTTTTAAATCAAATATTTTCTTTTTATTCCTTCTGTTAAATCTAGTGCAAACTATAAATGTTTACTCCCAATCTTGTACAGTTATAGCAGGATTACCACAAACTATATGTGCTAATGAACCTTTGGTTTTACAAGGTATAAGAAATGGAACTTTTACAGATGGTCCAATTTGGACTCAAATTTCAGGACCATCTGTAGTAATTAGTAATCCAAATATTGATGAACCCATAATTACAGGATATACAGGTGGTAATGTTTATAAATTTAGGTATTCAGGAACTTGTGGAAATGGAAATACACCTTTTCAAGATGTAACAATTACAGTAACAAATATTACAGTTGCTGATGCAGGAAATGATGTTGCTTCATGTCCAGATAATTCGGGTTCTTTAGTTATTATTGGTAATGAGCCAAATGTTATTTCTGGTGAAACAGGAAAATGGACGTTCTTGAATGGAGATAATGCTGCAGGTGTTGTAATAACAAATACAAATTCTGCTTCGACTGTAATTACACTACCAAAAACAAATGGAGGAGTAACAACATTAGTATGGACGATAACTTCATCATCAGGTAGTTGTGAATCTTCTGATCAGATTACAGTTACTAATTATGGAGGATTAGATCCAGTATTTGCAGGAGCAGATGATGAGTTAGATGGTTGTTATACTGTAAGTCAATCAACAAACTTAGCAGGTAGTTTTGGTGGTAGTGGTTTAAATGGTCAACAAGGAACATGGTCATTTGTTAGTGGGCCTTCTTTACCTACGATTGCAAATGTTAATCGGAATAATACAGGAGTATCAAATTTAATGGAAGGTGATTATGTTTTTAGATGGGATGTCGTTGGACCGTGTGCATCAGGTAGCGATACAGTAACTATAAAAATTCTTCCAGCTACGCAAGATGTAACAGTAGCGTCAACAAGTGGGAGCCAAAGAATCTGTGACGCTTCAGTTACAGAAGTTACATTATCTGGATCTTTACCTAATTTTGCAGATGAAACTGTTTTATGGGAACAAGTAGATAGTCATGCAGCTGTAACAATTGTAGATGATGGTAGTAGTACTACTCAAGTAACTGGTTTGGTGCCACCTGGTGGGACAAATAAAACATATGAATTTAAATATACGATAAAAAATATAGTAACAAATTGTGAAACATCTGCAAATGTTTTTATAAGGTATAATGTATCAAATATTAGTATTGTAGCTAACGGAGGGGCAGATGTAGTTTTAGACTGTGATATCAATGAAATAGCTATTCCTTATACTTCTGTAGGGGGCAATAGAACAGTATATACAATAACCGATGGACCTACTGCTTCTTTATTAGCATTCCCTGTGTCATTAGGTACAAGAAGCGGTGCAAATGGAACAAGAAAGGTAACTGGTTTTGATGTTCCTGGAATGTATACTTTAAAATTAGTAAGAGAAAGAACAGGGAGCCTATTATTGGGGTGCGATGAAGCAAGTAGTACTATAAAAATTTATGTATCTAAAAGCCCGTCAGGAGCTGTTACAGGTACAGATCAACAATTTGTTTGCGGTCAAGTTGATGGAAGTATATCAGGAAATATAGTTGCATTAGGAGAAACATCTTTATGGTCTTTATTAGATGGAGATCACGGTATGACTAATGCCGCTATTGATGATAGATATGCATCAAGTACTAGTATTACAGGACTTATTCCCGGTACTTATGTTTTTCAGTATACTGTTACTTCAGGAGTTAATTGCCCTCCAGCTATAGATACAACTACAGTAATAGTAACTCCATTAAGTAATTATCCATTAGAAGCTGGTTCTCCCCAAGATGTCTGTATTAATGGTTCAGCCCAATTAGCAGCCGACCCTTTACTTGAAAGTCAAAAAGGAGAATGGTCATCACCAGATGGATTAACCTTCTCTCCAAATATAAACGATCCTAATGCAATTGTAACTGGTTTTACACTAGGAAGTAACCCATATACAATTACATGGACTGTAGATGAAGCTGATGGATATAGAGATTGTGGAGCGCCAGCTGTAGACACCGTTGTTATAACAACTACAGCGTTTGAATCACCAACACTTGCAAAAGCAGGTATAGATCAGTGTATTTCATCAGGAAGTACAACAGCAACATTACAAGCTAATAGTTCTTTGCCTTTGAAAGTAAATGAACAAGGTACTTGGACGCAAGTTTCAGGGCCAACAATAGCAACTTTTAGCCCGTCAATCAATGACACAAATGCTAGTTTAGCAAACTTAATAAATGGTCAATATGAATTTAGATGGACAATTGACAGTGTTCCATCTGGTGTAAACTGTAGCTCAACAACCGATACGGTTAATATTGTAATAGCAGATACAAATGTTCCTGTTAGTGCTGGTTCAGATCAAAGTTTGTGTGTAACATCAGTAACTGGTTCATTTCAAATGAATGCTATAGATCCAGCAATATTTGGTGGAATAGGAACTTGGAAATTAGTGTCAGGTAATACAGGTTATATAGTAGATAATATTAATAGCCCTATGGCTGAGTTCTCTAATTTATCAAACGGAACTTATGTTTTTGAATGGGATATTTCATATGGAGGATGTACTTCAAGTCTTCCTTCAGAAACAGTGACAATAAATATAGGGATTGCCCCAACAGCTGCAGTTATTACGACTCCATCAGGAGCAGTTTGTAATAGTAGTCAAACTTTAATAAATGCTAATGCTTTATTAAATCCAAACGAAGAAGTTGGTTTTTGGACAATAGTTTCAGGGCCAAATACGCCAATGATAACGTATCCTGTGGCAGAAGATAAACATAATATAAACGTTAATGGATTAGTTACAGGAAGTTATGTTTTTAGATGGACAACATCAAGTAATTCAATTATTTGTCCTGACGATTCTGCTGAGGTAACGATTAATGTATATAAAGCTTCTACAACAATATCATCAATTAATCTTTGCGAAGTAACAAGCGTTTTTTTAGAAGCTACTGAAGGTACAACGGGTGTATGGAGTTTGGTATCAATTAATACTGTAGTACCTACACCTGCTGAAAATACAGCACATTCACCATCACAATCTCCAAGTAATAGTAATGTTGCAAATGCAAATGTAATTCCTGGGAATACTTATGTTTTTGAATATACAACAGATTATCCAGGTTGTCCGAACTCTTCTGAGCAAGTAACAGTAACGATTAGTGATGGGCCAAGTGAAGCTCCAAATTTAGGGCCACCTGTTACAGTCTGTTTAGATGATCCAACACCAGGAGTAAATACTTCATTAAATGTAATGGCACTTAATGCTGCTATTCCTGCAGATGTAAATGCTGTTGAATGGAAAGTTTTATCAGAACCTACAGGAGCAAGTGCTTCTTTTCCACCTACACCACATACTTTATCATCTACCATCAGTGGATTAACTAAACCAGGTTTATATATTGTTCAACTTAATTTTTCTTCTAGTTTTTGTACAGATTTGGCTGATATTCTTAGAATTGAAGTGTTTGAAAGCCCAAAACCTATAGAAGCAGGTACTGCTAATAATAACGCTTGTCAATTAGATTATAAAACTGATGCAACACCATCAGAATCAGGAATAGGAACTTGGACAATTACGAGTCACCCAATAGGATCAGGAGGAACAGCAACAATTGATAATATTAACAATCCAGTTACTAGTTTATCAGATATAGAGGTTGGAGAATATGAGTTGACATGGACAGTTTCTAATGGCTCACCATATGGAATAGGAACTCCATGTGGCCCTCAATCAGATACTGTTATTGTTACATTTCCAGCTTTACCTCCTTCTACCGCAATAGCTGGTATAGATCAGGAATTTTGTGATGTAACAAGTACTTTTTTAAATGCAACACCTTTAACAGAAGGTACTGGTACATGGACAATAGAGAGTTCGCCAATGGGAAGTGCGGTAAATGTACTTTCACCTAATAACCCTAATAGTTTGGTAAATGGACTTGCTCCTGGTACTTACGAATTTAAATGGACAGCAGTAGGTGGTGGTTGTTCAAATTCATCAATAACAAAAATTGTTGTTTATACAGACCCTATAACGACAGAAGCTGGTCCAAATCAAGCTTTACCAGAATTTTCTAGTGTAACACTCGGAGCAACACCACCAACTGTAGGAGTTGGTACTTGGAGTCAAATATCAGGTCCTTCTACAGTTTCTTTTATAAATGTAAATAGTGCTACCACAGCATTAGGAGGAACACAAGTAGGAACTTATGTTTTTGAATGGAGTATTGATAATGGTTCTTGTAATAAAGCTACAGATCAAGTTACAATAACTATTAACCCAATTTCAGATTTAGAACTCACTAAAACAGTGTCAAATTCTAACGTAAATATTGGTGATGTAGTAACATTTACGATTGCTATTTATAATAATGATTCGAGTGGATCTAATTCAGAGGCAACAGGAGTTAGTGTGTCTGACATTTTACCGATAGGTTATTCTTTGGTGCCAGGAACTGTTTCTAACGGTGGCTCTTTTGATTTGGGAGCTCAAAAAATTACTTGGACAAATTTAAGTATTACAAGTGGGGCTACTATAAATTTAACCCTTAATGCTACAGTTAAAGAAACTGGTCCCTATGTTAATACAGCTCAAATTATTACAAGTGATAATTTTGATCCAGATAGTATACCTAATAATGATGATGGAGACCAAAGTGAAGATGATGAAGATTCAGCAGAAGTAACTATTCAGTCAACAGATTTAAGTTTAGTTAAAGGGGTACAGAATTCAGGAACAGTTTTACCAGCTAATGTAGGTGACATAATTACTTTCGAATTAGTATTAACTAATGCAGGAGTAAATGATGCTACAGGAATTAATATTAAAGATGTTATTCCTACTGGTTATAGTAATATTACGAATATAAGTAATGGAGGAACTTTATCAGGAAATATTATTAATTGGAGTGGATTAGGTTTAACAACAGCTACAGGTACTTTAAGTCTTACGTATGATGTAAAAGTTAATATTCCAGTAAATTTAACTAATGAGTATAAAAATATAGCAGAAATTATAGCAAGTGATCAATTTGATCCAGATAGTACACCTAATAATAACATTATAACCGAAGACGATCAGTCTTCATTTACTATTCCAACCCCTCAAACGGCAGATTTAAGTTTATTAAAAAGTGTAAGTAATGCGAGTCCAAATGTAGGTGATGTAGTAACCTTTACATTATTAGTAAGCAATGCAGGAAATAACGATGCCACCAATGTAAGTGTTGTAGATGTTGTGCCTGCAGGCTATAGCGGCATCACAAACATCAGTGGAGCAGGAAGTTTAGGCGGAAGTACAGATACAGTAACATGGTCTAATTTAACCGTTACCAATGGCGGATCTGTAAGTTTAACTTTTGAAGCAACAGTAGATGCCCCAACAGGCGTATTGAATGAGTATTTAAATGTAGCAGAAATCACTGCAAGTGATCAGTTTGATATTGATAGTGATGTTACGAGTGATGCAAGTGTAGATGATAATGGCGATGGAATATCGGATGATGATGAAAGTTCAGTATCGATAACAATCCAACAATCGGATTTAAGTATTGCGAAGACAGTTAGTAATATGGCTCCAAATGTAGGTGATGTTGTAACCTTTACAATCACAGTAACCAATGCAGGGCCAAATGTAGCAACAGGCGTTTCGATACAAGATATTGTACCAAACGGATATACGATCGGAACGATAAATGATAGTGGATTAGCAACAGGAACCACGATTGATTGGATAAGTTTAAGTGTACCAGCGAATAACGGAACCGTAAGTGTAAGTTATACGGCTACGGTATTAGCACCAGGAGCAGGAGTTGTTTATACGAACAATGCGGAGATTAGCGGAAGTGATCAATACGATCCAGACAGTGATCCAACGGTAGGTTCAGGAGTAGATGATAATGGCGATGGAATTTCAGATGATGATGAAACAAGTGTCACACCAACAGTTGAGCAATCAGATTTAAGTATCACCAAAGGATTATCAGCAGGAAGTGTAACGCCAAATGTAGGCGATGTATTAACTTTTGAGTTAACGATAAGTAATGCAGGCCCAAGTGCAGCAACAGGAGTTGAAGTAGTTGATGTATTGCCATTAGCAGGATATACATTAGGAACGGTAAACAATGCAGGAGTAGCAACAGGAAACACAGCAACTTGGAGTAATTTAGTAATTGCATCAGGAAGCAGTATTACATTAACCTATATGGCAACTGTTAAAGCACCAACAGGTGCCGTGAATCAGTATCGTAATGTTGCAGAGATCACCAAGAGTGATCAGCATGATCCAGATAGTGATCCGGCAGTACAACAGAGTACGACAGACCAAGATGATGATACCTTTTTTAGCATAACCCCACAACAATCAAATTTAAGTTTAGCAAAGAATTACGTTGATGATAATGGCGGCACTATAGAAGTAGGCGATGTGTTAACATTTACCATTGCATTAAGTAATGTAGGCGATGCAGCCACAGGCGTAGATATTGAAGATGTACTACCATTAGGTTATAGTTTAGTGCCAGGAAGTATTGATAATTCAGGAGTTTACAATGCAGGCGCAACAACAATTAATTGGAGTGGATTAAACGTAGCAGTAGGCGCAAGTTCAGTAAGTTTAACCTATAAAGTAACGGTAAATGCCCCAACAGGAGCAGCGAATGAATATCAGAATATCGCTCAGGTAACAGCAAGTGATCAGTATGATCCGAATAGTACACCAAATAATGATGTATCAGCAGAAGATGACCAGGATACAGAAACGGTAACCCCAAGTCAAGCAGATTTAGAATTGGCAAAAACCCCGAGTATATTAACTCCAAATGTAGGAGACGTAATCACCTATACAGTTGTTATAACCAACAACGGATCGAGTGATGCTACTGGAGTAAATGTTACCGATACCGTTCCAAACGGTTTACAAATCGTAAGTGCAGGAACCGGAACCCAAACAGGAAACGTTATTGTTTGGAGTGGCTTAAATGTATCAGCTACGGTAGGAAGTAATACATTGTCGGTAACTTATACAGCAAGAGTATTAGCCCCAGGAACAGGAATAAGTTATATCAATGTAGCAGAGATTACAGCAAGTGATCAATATGATCCAAACAGTAGTCCTAATAATAATGTTTTAACAGAAGATGATCAGGTAGCCTCAACAATTACGCCTCAAACGGCAGATTTAAGTTTATTAAAAAGTGTAAGTAATGCGAGTCCAAATGTAGGTGATGTAGTAACCTTTACATTATTAGTAAGCAATGCAGGAAATAACGATGCCACCAATGTAAGTGTTGTAGATGTTGTGCCTGCAGGCTATAGCGGCATCACAAACATCAGTGGAGCAGGAAGTTTAGGCGGAAGTACAGATACAGTAACATGGTCTAATTTAACCGTTACCAATGGCGGATCTGTAAGTTTAACTTTTGAAGCAACAGTAGATGCCCCAACAGGCGTATTGAATGAGTATTTAAATGTAGCAGAAATCACTGCAAGTGATCAGTTTGATATTGATAGTGATGTTACGAGTGATGCAAGTGTAGATGATAATGGCGATGGAATATCGGATGATGATGAAAGTTCAGTATCGATAACAATCCAACAATCGGATTTAAGTATTGCGAAGACAGTTAGTAATATGGCTCCAAATGTAGGTGATGTTGTAACCTTTACAATCACAGTAACCAATGCAGGGCCAAATGTAGCAACAGGCGTTTCGATACAAGATATTGTACCAAACGGATATACGATCGGAACGATAAATGATAGTGGATTAGCAACAGGAACCACGATTGATTGGATAAGTTTAAGTGTACCAGCGAATAACGGAACCGTAAGTGTAAGTTATACGGCTACGGTATTAGCACCAGGAGCAGGAGTTGTTTATACGAACAATGCGGAGATTAGCGGAAGTGATCAATACGATCCAGACAGTGATCCAACGGTAGGTTCAGGAGTAGATGATAATGGCGATGGAATTTCAGATGATGATGAAACAAGTGTCACACCAACAGTTGAGCAATCAGATTTAAGTATCACCAAAGGATTATCAGCAGGAAGTGTAACGCCAAATGTAGGCGATGTATTAACTTTTGAGTTAACGATAAGTAATGCAGGCCCAAGTGCAGCAACAGGAGTTGAAGTAGTTGATGTATTGCCATTAGCAGGATATACATTAGGAACGGTAAACAATGCAGGAGTAGCAACAGGAAACACAGCAACTTGGAGTAATTTAGTAATTGCATCAGGAAGCAGTATTACATTAACCTATATGGCAACTGTTAAAGCACCAACAGGTGCCGTGAATCAGTATCGTAATGTTGCAGAGATCACCAAGAGTGATCAGCATGATCCAGATAGTGATCCGGCAGTACAACAGAGTACGACAGACCAAGATGATGATACCTTTTTTAGCATAACCCCACAACAATCAAATTTAAGTTTAGCAAAGAATTACGTTGATGATAATGGCGGCACTATAGAAGTAGGCGATGTGTTAACATTTACCATTGCATTAAGTAATGTAGGCGATGCAGCCACAGGCGTAGATATTGAAGATGTACTACCATTAGGTTATAGTTTAGTGCCAGGAAGTATTGATAATTCAGGAGTTTACAATGCAGGCGCAACAACAATTAATTGGAGTGGATTAAACGTAGCAGTAGGCGCAAGTTCAGTAAGTTTAACCTATAAAGTAACGGTAAATGCCCCAACAGGAGCAGCGAATGAATATCAGAATATCGCTCAGGTAACAGCAAGTGATCAGTATGATCCGAATAGTACACCAAATAATGATGTATCAGCAGAAGATGACCAGGATACAGAAACGGTAACCCCAAGTCAAGCAGATTTAGAATTGGCAAAAACCCCGAGTATATTAACTCCAAATGTAGGAGACGTAATCACCTATACAGTTGTTATAACCAACAACGGATCGAGTGATGCTACTGGAGTAAATGTTACCGATACCGTTCCAAACGGTTTACAAATCGTAAGTGCAGGAACCGGAACCCAAACAGGAAACGTTATTGTTTGGAGTGGCTTAAATGTATCAGCTACGGTAGGAAGTAATACATTGTCGGTAACTTATACAGCAAGAGTATTAGCCCCAGGAACAGGAATAAGTTATATCAATGTAGCAGAGATTACAGCAAGTGATCAATATGATCCAAACAGTAGTCCTAATAATAATGTTTTAACAGAAGATGATCAGGTAGCCTCAACAATTACGCCTCAAACGGCAGATTTAAGTTTATTAAAAAGTGTAAGTAATGCGAGTCCAAATGTAGGTGATGTAGTAACCTTTACATTATTAGTAAGCAATGCAGGAAATAACGATGCCACCAATGTAAGTGTTGTAGATGTTGTGCCTGCAGGCTATAGCGGCATCACAAACATCAGTGGAGCAGGAAGTTTAGGCGGAAGTACAGATACAGTAACATGGTCTAATTTAACCGTTACCAATGGCGGATCTGTAAGTTTAACTTTTGAAGCAACAGTAGATGCCCCAACAGGCGTATTGAATGAGTATTTAAATGTAGCAGAAATCACTGCAAGTGATCAGTTTGATATTGATAGTGATGTTACGAGTGATGCAAGTGTAGATGATAATGGCGATGGAATATCGGATGATGATGAAAGTTCAGTATCGATAACAATCCAACAATCGGATTTAAGTATTGCGAAGACAGTTAGTAATATGGCTCCAAATGTAGGTGATGTTGTAACCTTTACAATCACAGTAACCAATGCAGGGCCAAATGTTGCGACAGGCGTTTCAATAAAAGATGTAGTACCAAACGGATATACGATCGGAACGATAAATGATGGAGGGGTAGCAACAGGAACCACGATTGATTGGATAAGTTTAAGTGTACCAGCGAATAACGGAACCGTGAGTGTAAGTTATACCACTACGATATTAGCACCAGGAGCAGGAGTTGTTTATACAAACAATGCGGAGATTAGCGGAAGTGATCAATACGATCCAGACAGTGATCCAAGCTCAGGAGCTAGTGTAGATGATAATGGCGATGGAATAGCAGACGATGATGAAACAAGTGTCACACCGATAGTTAAACAGAACGATATTTCATTAACTAAAGTAGTAACAGATGGTAATTATACACCAATTATTGGGAATGAAATTACATTTGATATTGTAGTAACAAATGATGGGCCTAGTTCAGCAACAGGAGTAAATGTGGTTGATTTACTACCTTCAGGTTATAGTTATGTAAGCCATACAGTATCATCAGGATTTTATACACCAGCAACAGGAATATGGGACGGACTTGATGATATGCCAAATAGTACATCTCAAACTTTAACAGTAACAGCAATAGTATTATCAACAGGTAATTATAACAATATTGCAGAAGTTCTGTTCGTAAATGAGTTTGATGTAGATTCTGTACATGGTAATGGAATTTTGTCAGAAGATGATATGGATGATGCAGTAGTTACACCTATGTTATCAAATTCTGATTTATCACTAACTAAAGTAGTAACAGATGGTAATCATTCACCAGTTATAGGAAGTCAAATTACATTTGATATTGTAGTAACAAATAATGGACCTAACAGAGCAACAGGAATAGATGTATTAGATTTATTACCTTCAGGTTATAGTTATGTAAGTCATACAGTATCATCAGGATTCTATACATCAACAACAGGGTTATGGGATGGGTTAGATGATATGCCAAATAACACATCTCAAACGTTAACAGTAACAGCAACAGTATTAGCAGTAGGAAACTATAATAATATTGCAGAAATAATGTCTTCAAACGGAAATGATTCGGATTCTGTTCACGGTAACGGAATTTTATCAGAAGATGATATGGATGATGTAGTCGTTACTCCAATAATTCCTTTAGCAGATTTATCTTTAACTAAAGCAGTTGTAGATGGAGATATAACACCACTGGTTGGTGATGAAATAACATTTAAATTAACAGTAACCAATGATGGACCAGAAGATGCTACGGGAGTAAAAATAACAGACTTATTGCCATCAGGTTATGATTTCGAAACATTTAGTTCTTCAACAGGAACTTATAATGAAATTTCAGGAGAATGGATTATTGGTAATTTAGCAAACGGAGCTATTGAAACATTATTAATAGATGTAATTGTTAAACCAACAGGTGTATATTTAAACACTGCGGAAATAACAGGTTCTAATATTTTAGATAATGATTCTACTCCAGGAAACGGTTTAACAACCGAAGATGATTATGCAGAGGCTAATACAACACCTATTCAAACGATTGCAGATCTTTCGATAAGTAAAACAACTGTAGGAGGTATAACAACTGCACAACCAGGTGATGCATTACGTTTTCAAATTAATGTAAGTAATGCTGGGCCTAACACAGCAACAAATGTAGAAGTGTTAGATATACTACCAATAGGATTTTCGTATGAACAGTTTAGTACAACATCAGGTGTGTATAATCCAATAACAGGGTTGTGGACAGTAGATAATATTCCAGCAAACGGTTCTCAAACATTATTTATAGATGTTATAGTTAATAACCCTACTAACACTGCAAATGAGTTTATCAACTTTACAGAAATTGTAGCTTCAGATCAAATAGATCCTGATAGTGATGTGAGTAGTGATGCTTCATCTGATGATTTAAATGATGGAATAGCCGATGATGATGAAGCTAATTTTGTTGTGCAAGTAGCATTTGCCGATTTAGAGTTAATTAAATCAGTAGGTAATCAAAATGCAAATGTAGGAGATGTTATAACTTTTACATTAAAAATTAATAATTTTGGACCAAATGATGGAACAGGAGTTGCTATTGAAGATATTTTACCAATTGGTTATAGTGCTATAAATAATATAAGTAATGGAGGCTTATTAAATGGAAATATAATTAATTGGTCTAATTTAAATGTACCATTAACAGGTTTAACAATTACGTACGAAGCCACTGTAAACATGCCAACATTACAAGATGGAGAATATTTAAACATAGCTCAAATAACAGCTAGTGATCAATTTGATCTTAATAGTACACCAGGAAACGATGACGGTGATCAAAGTGAAAATGATGAATCTAATAGTTTTATAAATACACCAACAGCAGATGTAACAGTTACTAAAGAAGTAGATGTTTTAGAGCCATCGATTGGCGATATTATTACTTTTACGATTACTGTAGGTAATGAAGGACAAATAGATGCAACATCAGTAATCATTTCAGAAGTTTTACCTTCAGGATATGAATATGTATCGTCAGTTTCAACTTCAGGTTCTTATGATAATAGTGGTGGTGAATGGAATTTACCAATGGTATCTGTAGGTTCTTTAGAAATATTAGAAATTGAAGTTAAGGTATTAGATATTAAAGATTATTTAAATACGGCATCATTAACATCTTTAGATCAAATAGATTCAGATACAAGTAATGATACTAATAGTGCTGTAATAACACCTATTTGTCTTAAAGTTCATAATAAGTTTTCACCAAATGGAAATACTGAAAATGAAGTATTTTATATTGATTGTATTAGTAATTACCCAAACAATAAATTAGAAATTTTTAATAGATGGGGAAATATTGTGTATTCTAAATTAGGATATGACAATACTTTTGAAGGAACATCTAACGGAAGAGCGGTAGTTAATAAGGATGTGCAATTACCAGTCGGAACATATTATTATGTACTTGATTTAGGAGATGGAACTAAAGTTAAGGTAGGATGGTTATATATTGTTCGATAAAAATTAAAAATAAGATAAAAACCTTTTTTAAAAAATGAAAATGTATTTAAAATTTAAAATATTATTAGTCTTGTTTTTAATTTTACAAACTATAACTTGTTTAGCTCAACAAGACCCTCAGTATACAAATTATATGTTTAACCCTTTATCTGTAAACTCAGCCTATGCAGGATCTAGAGGTCATTTATCGGTAACAGCATTGCACAGAAGCCAATGGGTTGGTGTAGATGGAGCACCACAAACACAATCATTAAGTATAGAATCTCCAATAGGTAAAAACCTTGGTTTAGGATTATCGTTGGTAAATGATCGTTTAGGGCCTGCAAAAGAAATATACATTGATGCTAATTTTTCATATACCATACGCTTAAATAATGAAAGTCAGTTATCTTTTGGAATGAAAGCAGGAGGAAGGTTACTTAATGTTGATTTATTTGATGGTTTTCAAAATCAATCAGACATCGCATCAATTAATAATAAATTTCTACCAACAGTTGGAGCAGGTATTTATTGGCGAAATGAAAAAACATATTTTGGTTTATCAGTACCAAACTTTTTAACAAATAAATATTTTAATAGAGATGATTTTAGCACTAATAATTATAAGGTAAGTGCAGAGCGTTTACATTATTATTTAATTGCAGGTAAAGTTTTTAATATTAGTTCGAGTGTGAAATTTAAACCCGCGTTTTTAGGGAAATTTGTTGCAGGAGCTCCTGCAATAGTAGATTTGTCTGCTAATTTTATGCTCTATGATACAGTAAGGTTAGGAGTTGGATATCGTTGGGATGATTCTTTTAGTGGATTAATAGGAATGCAAATTAGCCCAAGGTTATTATTAGGATATGCGTATGATTTAACAACGACAAGATTAGGCGATTTTAATTCAGGAACACACGAAATAATGCTGCGTTATGAGTTAATAACAAAAGAAAAACAATTAAAATCACCTCGTTTCTTTTAAAGTTTATGAAAATGAAAAAAGCAATTATATTAGTATTAATCTTATGGCTAGGGAGTTCATCTTTTGCGCAAAGCGTTACTACATACAATCAAATAGATAAAAGTTCAACACCTAAAGCAGATAAATTTTTTAAAAGAATGTGGTATAAAGAAGCTGCAAAAATTTATGAAAGAGAATTAAATAGTTTAAGTAAAAAGAAAAACAGAGATATTGATTATTTAAGAGTATTAAAAAAAGCAGGAGATTCTTACTTTTTTAATACAGATATGAAAAATGCGAATCGTATTTACAAGCAATTAATATCAAACTATTATCCAGAAATAGAGGCAGAATATGTATTTAAATATGCGCATAGTTTAGAAGGTATTGGAGAGTACAAAGAAGCAAAGTACTGGATGAAAAAGTTTTCTAGAATAACAAAAAAAACAGATAACAGATCAGAAAAGTACAATCAAGAAAATAAAACAATCGAAGATATACTTGATATAGAACCTCAGTTTATTTTAACTAATTTATCAATAAATACAAAGTATTCAGATTTTGGGCCTATGTATTATAAAGATAAATTAATTTATTCATCAGCGGTAGATTCATCAAATTATCATACAAGAATTTATCATTGGAATGAACAACCTTTTTTGAATATGTATGTAGGTACAATCAATAAAACAGCATCAAACGTTAAAAAGGATGGAGATTTTTCTGAAAATTTAAATACGATATATCATGAAGCAACATTAGCTTTCTCGGCTGATGAAAAAAGGGTTTATTTTACAAGAAATAATTATAATGGTAAATTAGAAAGAGATAATAAAGGAACAAATCATTTAAAGTTATATAGTGCCGATTTAATTAAAACAGGAGAAGGCAGCATAGCTGAGTGGAAAAATGTAAAAGAGTTACCGTTTAATAGTGAAAACTATTCTGTGGGGCATCCCTCAGTGAGTAGTGATGGTAAATTATTATATTTTGTTTCTGATATGCCAGGATCTATCGGAGCAACAGATATTTTTGTTGTTGATATTTTAGAAAATCAAATTAACAATAACAAAGATTCAATATATACGAGCTATTCTAAACCAAGAAATCTTGGAGATAACATAAATACAGCCGGTAGAGAAATGTTTCCTTACATAACAGATAATGCATTGTATTTTGCTTCAGATGGTTATTTAGGTTTAGGAGGATTAGACGTTTATCAAAGTACAGCTAAAGAAAGTAGTTTTAGGAAACCCGTAAATTTGGGAGCACCATTAAATAGTAAATTAGATGATTTTGCATTTATTATTAAAGAAGATAAAAACACTGGATTTGTATCATCTAATAGAAAACTAGGAAAAGGTGATGATGATATTTACTCTTTTGTTAGAGTACCTACAAAATTAATAGAAATACAAGCATGTAATCAATTGGTAAAAGGTTCGGTATCAAATACAATTACAGGAGAAACTATTTCTAATGCTAAAGTAGCACTATATAATAAAAATGAAGAATTGCTAGAAACAACAATAACAAATATAAACGGAGCTTATACGTTTACAAAAGTATTTGATTGTAAAACAAAATATAAAATTGTAGCATCAAAAACTGGGTATCAGCAAAAAAATAAACCATTATTAACAGGAACAAAAACAGGTGAAACAATTGTTCCACTAGGTTTAGAAACACTAAACGAACTTATAGTTGAAGAGAAAGGATTATTAAAAATTAAAATAGGAATTATTTATTTTGCTTTAAATGAAGCACGTGTTAGAATTAATGCAGCTATTGAACTTAATAAAATAGTAATATTAATGATGCAGTATCCTAAAATGGTAATAAGAATAGAATCACATACAGATTCACGTAACACAGATTCTTATAATTTAAGTTTATCAGATAAAAGAGCAAAATCAACTAAAGAGTACTTAATTAAAAGTGGTATTCAACCAAATAGAATTGATAGTGCCAAAGGGTATGGTGAAAGCCAATTACTTAATAAATGTTCTGATGGAGTGAAATGTAGTTCTTTAGAGCATCAATTAAATAGAAGATCAGAATTTATAATTATAAAAATGTAAAAAGCTCTTTTTACATTTTAGCTAATGTTAAGAATATGTTTCTTTTTAATGGATTTTTAACATTAGCTAAATTGGGTTGATAACAAATTAAACTTATTTGTTTCTATTCTTAATTTGAATAACTTGAGCTGCGATACTTACTGCAATTTCTTCAGGTGTTTCACTTTTTATAGATATACCAATAGGTGCGTGAATAGTATCTAAGTCATCTTGAGTAAAACCTTCTTTTAGTAAAACTTCCCACATAGTTTTTAGTTTCGCTATGCTACCTAAAACTCCGATAAATTTATAATTATTTTTAATTAGCTCACCCAAAACTAATTTGTCATCAGTGTATTTATTAGTCATAATAGCAACGTAACTAGAGTTTCCTTGCGGAATATAATTACTAATAGTATGATAGTCAGTTACTAATTTTTGATGTGCAAAACTATTATTTTCTAAGGTGTTTAAGTTTTCTCGATTATCAAAAACAAAAACATAAAATCCAAGTTTTACAAAGATTTCTGAAACAGCAACACCAACATGACCTCCACCAATAATATATAAAGTTTCCCTAAAACCAATATGTTCAATAAACGACCAATCTTTATTCGAGTTTATTTGAAAATCAAATTGATTTTCTATTAATTTATGTGAAAAATAAAATGAATTGGATGTTAAACTTAATGTGCCTTTTTCTCCATTAAGTAAACAATTAATGATATTTTGAATATCAGAAATATATTCTGAATTTAAACAATGAAAAGCAATCGTTTGTTCGCCAGAACAAATCATACCAGAACCATTTTTTATATTTCCTTTATGAATTTTTTTTTTTATAAATGTAGGTTGATTTTTTTCTAGCAGTAATTTTTGTACTTCTTCAACTAAAGAGAATTCCATAACTCCACCACCAATAGAACCAAATATAAAACCATCTTCAGCTACAAGCATTTTAAAACCTTTCCGTCCAGGAGAACTTCCAAAATTTTCAATTACTGTTAAGACATATACTTTTTGATTGCCTTTAAGTTTACTTAATATGTGTTGCCAGAATTTCATTTTTCTTTACTTATTGTCATTGCGAGGAAGTATGACGAAACAATCTGTAACAAGAGACTACTTCACTTTGTTCGAAATAAACATTTAATTAAAAATAGTTTCACTTAATGCGTAATAAATAGCAGTTATAGCAGAGAAAATAGCACTTGCTAAAAAACGCCAACTGAGTTTCACTTTATTTTGTATTAGATAATTTGCAATAAATGAAATTGGGATATTCGCTAAGAAAGACCAAACAGCAATCGTTAATAAATAAGTATTTATTTGGTCGTGATTACCAGAGAATAACTTGATAAAAGCTAAATGCCTAAAAATCCATAAGGGATTAAAATATGCAATTGCTAATATTGTTTTTATTAATGTTTTTTTTATACCGTTAAAAGAAATAGTTTTTTTATCTATCCAAGAAAAATAATTAGGTATTTCAAAAGCATAAATAGTTGCGCCAACGAATACCATTCCTAAGAATCTATAAATAGAAAATTCATTTAATAAAAATGAAGCAATTGTATCTCCTACACTATAAATAATAGCGCCTCTGAATATGTTCTGTTTTGTGTATTGTAGTTTGATACTATTTTATGAATTAAGTTGCATATCAGATTCTAGAAGAGAATATATTTCGCTATCTAAAAATTTACCATCGAAATAATAATTTTCTCTAAAATAGGCTTCTTGCTTAAAATTAAATTTTAAAAGAGCCTTCTTAGAATTTTCGTTTTTAGGATTTATATTGGCCTCTAAACTATGCAAATTTAGTATATTGAAAGCAAAGTTAATTAGGGAAATCATGCTTTCTTTCATGTAGCCTTTACCCCAATAATCAGGATTTAGAACATAACCAATTTCTCCTCTAGAATTTTGTCTGTCTAATTTCCAAACACCAAAATCACCAATTAAAGTATTCGTTTCTTTATCTCTAATAGCCCAAGTAATTCCATTTTGTTCTTTAAATATTTGTTGCATATTATGAATTCTTTTTTCTGAATCTTCAACTGTTTTAAGGATTTCTGAATCCATATATTTTGAAACCTTCGGATGCGATCTAATGTACAATAAACTTGCAGCATCTTCCTTTCTATATTCTTTAAAGAGTAGGCGTTCGCTTTCTAGTTCAGGGAATTTTTCAAAAATAGTTTCATTTATTAAATGCATCATTTATTTATCGTATAAACCCATTAATACTTTTTCAGGAGTAAAAGGTGAATGGAATTTTAATTTATAATTCGGATTGAATTCTTTTACAGCTTGTTGAATGGCAAAGTATGCACCAATTCCATACATTAAAGGTGGTTCGCCAACAGCTTTAGATTTTTGAATTGCCATGTCGTTCCCTTTTGTTTCTACCGGGATCGTTTCTACTATTTTCGGTGCTGAAAAAATATCTGGTACTTTGTATGTAGACAAAGCATTCGATAATAATCGTCCGTCTTTATTATAAGCAATTTCTTCCATGGTCATCCACCCAATTCCTTGTGCTAAAGCACCTTCAATTTGACCAATATCAATACCTAAATTTATAGATTTCCCGAAATCATGTACTATTTTTACAGCATCAATTTCGTAGGTTCCTCGTAAACAATCTAGCGTTACAGTTGTAATTGCTGTACCATAAACATGATATGCAAAAGGATGCCCTTTTTCTTTAGATTTATCAAAATGAATAATTGGCGTTGCATAATGCGCATTTTCAGATAAAGCAACACGTTCTAACATTGCTTGAGCAATTAAAGCTTCCCAAGAAAGTGATGATTTTTTGTCATCAATAAAAACAAAATCTTCTTGAAAAGAAATATTTTTTTCTTCAGATGAAAGCATTTTAGCAGCTACTTTGGTTAACCTTTCGATTAAAGAATTACAAGCCATTTCAACAGCTTTTCCATTTAAATCAGCAGTAGAACTTGCTGCAGTAGGAGAGGTGTTGGCAACACGTGTAGTATTAGTGGTTTCTAGTTTTACTTTATTTGCTGAAATTCCTAAAATTGATTGTGCAACTTGCAACATTTTAGTATTTACACTTTGCCCCATTTCTACAGCTCCTGTAGAAACACCAACACTTCCATCTTGATAAATATGAATCAGTGCACGTGCATGATTCATAGGAGTATTCGTAAATGAAATTCCAAAAGTAATTGGCATTAACGAAATCCCTTTTTTATAGATTTTATTTTCTTTATTAAAAGTAGTAATCTCTTGTTCTGATTTTTCTAAATCGAATTTGTCTTTAGCAGTAAACCAAGTATTTTTTGCTTCTACTTGTGTTGCAATTTGACCGTAAGAAAATTCATCATTTTCAACTAATAAATTTACTTCTTGTATTTCTTTTCTGTTAATACCTATTTTATCAGCTGCATCAGCAATCGCACTTTCAATAACAAACATTCCTTGTGGTCCACCAAAACCACGAAAAGCTGTGTTTGGAGGTAAGTTTGTTTTACAACTAAAAACAGTGGTACTTACATTCGGAATAAAATAACTATTGGTTGCATGAAATAATGTTCGTTCTGCAATAGCAGGAGATAAATCTGCAGCGGCACCAGAATTTTGTAAAAATTCTACTTCAAAAGCTTTAATTTTTAATCCTTTTGTCAACCCTATTTTATAGAATGAAGAATACGGATGACGTTTCCCCGTCATTCGTAAATCATCATGACGGTTTAACATATATTTTACAGGGCAGTTTAAATGTTGTACAGCAACTGCAGTCATAACAGCCCAAGGTGTTGCCTGATCTTCTTTACCACCAAAACCTCCTCCTAATCTAATAACATCTACTTCAATTTTGTGCATAGGAATCCCTAATACTTTGGCAGCAGTTTTTTGTACTTGTGTTGGCCCTTGTGTAGAAGAAGTTAATTTTATACTTCCATTTTCTAACGGAACAGCATAGCATCCTTGAGTTTCTAAATATAAATGCTCTTGTCCGTTAGAAAAAGTTTCTCCTTCAAAAACATACTCACATTCAGAGAATGAATTAGTAGAATCCCCTAATTTAAAAGAACGTGGCGCATTTATAAAACTGTTTTTCTCTTTCGCTTCTTTTGCTGTTGTAATCACAGGAAGCTCTTCAATATCAATAGTGATTAAAGCTCTCGCTTTTTTAGCAATTGCTTCTGTCTTTGCAACGATAAAAGCGATTGGTTGCCCCCAAAAATGGACTTCATTTTCTGCCCAAAGTGGTTCGTCAGGAATAATTCCTCCAATTTGATTTTCACCTACAACATCTTTATAGGTAAATATTCTTACTACTCCTTCAAGTGCTTCTGCTTTAGAATAATCTACTGATTTTATTTTTCCGTGTGCTTTTGGTGAATCGAAACACAATCCAATTAAAGCATCTTGCCGTAATATTAAATCATCTACAAATAGCGATTCTCCTCGAACGTGTGTGTAACTATCTATGTTTTTCATCTTTTTAATTTTTATAGTCATTGCGAGGAAGTATGACGAAGTAATCTGTTTATAAAAGATTGCTTCATTTCATTCACAATGACGTTTAGAGCAATTTTTCTAGTTCAATTTTGCTAGGAAACAACTCTATGAAATGAGCAAAAAATAATTGTTTAGCTAATAATCGTTTGTATTCAGAAGTTCCCCTTACATCACTAATTGGAGAGATTTCTGATTGTAAAACAGCCTCAGCATTTTTTACCGTTTCAGCATTGATTACTTTTCCAATTAAATATTGGTTTGTTTTATATAAATATTTAGGAATTGCAGCTACACCACCAACTGAAAAATGAGCATCAGTAATTGTATTGGTTTCAATATAAATTCTTCCAGCCGAATTTACACTTGCAATATCTAAATGAGTACGTTTACTTACTTTTTCAAAATTGAAAGAATCATCTGTTTGAGGAACTTTAAAAGAAATGGATTTTAAAATTTCGTTTTCCTGTAAATCGTAGACTTTATAATTTTGATGAAACTCTTGAAGCGGAATTGTTCGTACTGTTTTATCTTCTTTTTGAATAGTTAAGGTTGAGTTTAAGGCTAAAAAGAAAATAGACATATCTCCAATAGGAGAAGCATTTACAAAATTTCCACCAATGGTTCCCATATTTCTAATTTGTTCAGAAGAAATTAACTTCATAAATTTTTTTAACTTTGGAAACAATATTTGCAGTTTTTTACTTTCTGCAATTTCAGTTACAGTTGTGTTTGCTCCTAATGTACAAGTTCCTTCAGAGAATAAAATTCCTTTTAACGCAGTATCATCCGCTAATAAGTAGATATTCTCTTCAGCCATCTTATCTGCATGACGTACGTAAATATCTGTTCCGTTGGCAATTTTAATTCCCGTTTTTTCAAATATTTTAGGCTGTAAATCTTTTAATTTATTTGGAATAGTATCAAAATAATTAGGAATGAATCCTTCTTTTATCAACCATTCAATTTGATGATTGTTATCTTTTTGTTGTAGTTTTTCTTCAATTTCAAAACCTGCTTTTTCAATAGATTTATAACCCGTACATCTACATATATTCCCGCTAATAGCATCGTTACAAGTGGTGCTTTTATTGCTTTCTAAAGCAAACCCTGTCATAGAAACTACAAAACCAGGAGTACAAAACCCACATTGAGTTGCGTAATTTTCTGTCATTGCTTTTTGAACTGTATTTAGTTCTTTTGGTAAGTTGATACCTTCTATAGTAACGATATGTTTTCCATTTGCATTTCCTAAAGGGGAAATACAAGAAGTTATGCTTTGATAGGCAATATTGTTGCTTTTTAATTCTCCTACTAAAACAGTACAAGCTCCACAATCACCTTCGCGACAGCCAATTTTTGTTCCTTTTAATTGTTGATATTCTCTAATAAAATCTAGTAAAGTAATACCCGCATTTGCGGATGTTTTGATAATCTGATTGTTGAGTATAAATTGTATCATATGCAGAAGGCAAGATACAAAAACGGAACGATTTTTTTTAAGTTGTTTTTAAATGAAATATTTAATTCCGTTAAGGCATCCTAGGATTCACTATTCGAGATCGAAATACTTTTAATAATTCTTTTTTTAAATATTTTACCTTCCGATTTTCAGGGCGATAGCGCGGATTTGCAATCCGAGCCGATAATGAGTACGTAATATGTATTAATTTATAATAAAAAAATGGTAGTTTAGAGCAGTAATGCTGAGGGTTATTATTTTAATTCAACACACAATTATAATGACTTAGGAGTATGTATGGTTTTTATAGATTAATAAAAAGTAAGCACGGATTTCAAATCCGCGCCATCGGGATTTTCAAAGTGAATGCTTACAATTGTTTCGATTAATGGATAGTTTTTTAAAGAAAAGAACAACAGGTACAGTTAACATTATTAACTAGTATTCCAGGAATCGGGCTTAAAACAGCTTTATTTATGCTTATAATAACAGATGGTTTTACCAAGTTTTAAAATTCAAAACAACTCTGTAGTTATGTTGGTATAACCCCTACAATACGAGAGTCTGGGAGTAGTGTAAGAGGTCGAAGTAGCATAAGTAAAGTTGGTAATAGAAAGTTACGGAATCTTTTGTTTTTATGCTCCTTTAATGCATGCAAACACAATAAAGCATGTAGAGATATTTATGAGCGTATTGTAAACAAAGGGAAGAGTAAAAAACTAACTTTAATAGCAGTTTCAAATAAGTTAATCAAACAAAGTTTTTCGATTGCAAAATCGGGTTTGCCTTATGATGAACCCCATGTTTCAGTTTTGTGAAAATAAGTAGTAATTATACAGAAAATAAAAGCTCAAAATACCAAGTAGTAGCATTTTGAGCATAGAATAATATTGTATTAATTTAATGAAGAATTTGTTTGGTTTTTACCTCAGTTCTTTGTTGTAGGTAGTTTTTTTACAATTGTTTTTTAATAACTCAATTCCTCGTTTTTGATCAAGTTCGGATAATTCATTCCAATCTTTACAAGCTAATTCAATTTTTCCAATTTCATAATAAATTGCAGCTCTGTTGTATAAAGCATCTATGTTTTTTGAATCTAAACTATAACTTTTTGTAAAATATTCAATTGACCTGTTAAAATCTTTATTCTGGTAAGCATTAATTGCTTTAGAAAAGTATTTTCCAGCTTTTTCAATGTCACTAGTTTCCCCACCATAATAATTGTCTAATAGATAAAAAGAATCAGTAAAGAATATCATTGAGATTCCGTAAAATGTTCTTGTTTTCTCATCTTTAAAGACAAATGGTAGCTCCAAGGTTTGAAGACCTTTAAACCTCTTTAATTTCCAAAGTTTATATGATTTATCAATAGTTTTTTTTATAAGATTAATTTTAAGAGAGTCCTCTGTATTACTGTAAGATATGTATGTTTTTATTTTTTTATTATATAAATCAATTTGAATTTTCCCTTTTGCTTTAAAATTGCTGTGTTTTTTCTTGAAAGCATTGTTTAATTCTAATTCAAGACTTGATTTTAAAGTTGGAGTGTAAAATTTATTTGCGATTTGATTTATATTTGTTCCTTTTCTTTCTTTTATTTTATTAAATAACTTTTGTTCTCTGACAAAATAAAACCTCTTTAGTTTGTCATTTCCTAAACCATCTATTTTTTCACAAATAACTAGAGTATCTTTCTTTATAATCTCCAAAGTATAACCAGATGTTGAAGAAGTTTTTATGAAATTATTTTTCAAGGTATAAGGAAAAGAACTTTCATTAACTCTATGTGTAGGCTTTCCATTTATTATCATTTTTTTATTCAGAATAGTAAAATTCACATAAGATGAATCAGTTAGAAATCTGTCTATAAGACTGCTTCCGTCTTTCATTTCAATATGATATTTAATCCAATTTCCTTTAAAAGCTAATGCATCTTTTTTTTGTGCAATTAATTTTGTGGAAATAATTATTATTAAAATAAGGATGTTTTTTTTCATTTCTTAAATTACCTACAACAATTAGATAAGCGTACCTTTTCTTGTAAAAGGTACGCTTATTTCTGTTTTATGGGTACTAATATATTTAATTTAAAAGACCTAATTATTGTTTTTAAATTATTAATTGCAACAAGGTTTAAAATAAATAATTGTACAGTTTTTTTTAAAAATAATAAAACTGTGCATAAAAAATTGGTATGAGTAGCTAATCAGCTATATTTTAATTGGAATACCATGAACAATGTCTGGTTGAGCACAGTCGAAATCTATTTTTTAGAGTTTAATAGTTGCTCTCGTAAACTTCGTTTGCTACTTTCAATAAAATTGTTATTTTATTTCAGTAATGCTCGAACTGGCAATAAAGGGTCGACCTCACAGGTTTCAAAAACTTGTGAGGTCTTAGCTAAAAAAACAATTAAAATACCTCACAATATCCAATCTACAAGCTAATTTTATAAATGTTTTACTCCGTTGCGGCATCAGCATTTTTATAGATCTCTTTTAAGTTTTCTTTTGTTTCTTCGGATGGGTTTTCCCACAGACCTCTTTGAATAGCCTCTAACATACGTTCAGACATATCTTTTAAAGCCCAAGGATTATGTTCTTCAATGAAAGCTTTATTTTCATCATCAAACAAATAAGTATCGGTAATTTGTTCGTACATAAAATCTTCAATCAAATTAGTAGTAGCATCGTAGGCAAATAAATAATCCATAGTAGCAGCCATTTCAAAAGCACCTTTATAACCATGTTCACGCATACCTTGCATCCATTTAGGATTTACTACTCGAGATCGGAATACTTTTAACAATTCTTCTTTTAACGATTTTACTTTCGGATTATCAGGGCGAGAATGATCTCCAAAATAAGTTTCAGGTTGCGATCCTTTTATGGTGTTCACTGCGGCTGTCATTCCACCTTGAAATTGATAATAATCATCAGAATCTAAAATGTCATGCTCTCTATTATCTTGGTTCTGCATCACCACTTCAATATTCGCTAATCGTTTTTTAAAGGTTTCATGAGCCGATTTTCCACTATTATTTTTACCAGCATATGCATAACCACTCCAATTAATATAGGCTTGTGCTAAATCATCAGAAGTAGTCCAGTTTTTACCGTCAATTAAACCTTGTAAACCTGCACCATAAGCACCCGGTTTCGATCCGAATACACGGTATAAAGCTCTTTCATTGGCTTGTTTATCATCTAAACCTTCTTCTATCCATTGCTTTTTTTCTTCATCAAAACGCTTTTTTATAGGGTTTTGTTCAGCTGTTTCATCTAGTGAAGCTACTTTTTCAATAGCAGCATTAAATAGTGAAATTAAATCAGGAAAAGCATCTCTAAAAAAACCAGAAATACGGAGCATCACATCAACTCTAGGTCTTTTAAGTTCTAACGTAGAAAGTACTTTAAAATCTTTAACTCTTCGGTTGCTTCCTTGCCAAACAGGTTTTACACCAATTAATGCCAAAGCTTGTGCAATATCATCACCACTAGTTCGCATAGTCGAAGTTCCCCAAACCGATAAACCGATAGAAGTAGGGTATTCTCCGTTTTCTTGTAAATAACGATCAATAATATTCTGCGCACTCTTTTGACCTAATTGATATGCAGTTTCTGAAGGAACAGTACGCACATCAACAGAATAAAAATTTCGTCCTGTAGGTAAAATATCTAAACGTCCTCGTGTGGGAGCACCAGAACCACCAGCAGGAACATATTGTCCATTTAATCCTCTAATTAAATTACCAATTTCATTACTTGTTTTTTGTAAAACAGGTACCGTATGTTGTTGTATGTATTTTATAATTTGTATTGTATCAGCACCAATTTTACTGACGTTATTACCAGCTAACAATTGACTGACGATATTTTTAGCTTTGTTTTCCAGTAATTCTACTGCTTGTCCGTAGGTTCTGCAATGAATACCGAAAATCTCTTTGTCAAAAGAATCAGAATAAACCACATTTATAGGGTCGAAATTTAGTTGTAAATCATCCGCTAAACATTGTGTAATCCCTTTTAAGTTTCCTTGAGGTAAACGATGTAAAGCAACAATTAAATCGACTAATTTTTCTTGTCTGGGTAATTTTCCTAAAATATGTAAACCCCCTCTAATTTGAGACTCTTTTAACTCACATAAATAGCCGTCAATTACTTCTAATAATGCATCAATATCTTTTCCATCTTGATTTAAATCAGTTTTAAGATGTGTTTCATTAACCAGGTTTTCAATTTTAGTTTTAATAAGTGAAGCACGTTTTCTATCAACTAAAGCTGATTCGTAAAATTCATCAATTAAAAGCTCTAGCTTTAGTAAATCACCATAATTTTCAGCTCTCGTCATTGGCGGAATTAAATGGTCTAATATAATAGCTTGATTTCTTCTTTTAGCTTGGGTTCCTTCTCCTGGATCATTAATAATAAAAGGGTAAAAATGAGGAATCGGACCCAAAATAGCAGCAGGAAAACAAGTGTTTTTACTCAAGGCAACACTTTTTCCAGGTAACCATTCTAAATTTCCGTGCTTACCAATATGCACTAAAGCATCTGCTTTAAAATGATGTTGTAACCAAATATAATAGGCTAAATAAGCTGGAGGAGGAGGTAAGTCAGGTGAGTGATAGCTAGCTTGTAAATCTAAATTATAACCTCTACTAGGTTGAATACTAACAAATATATTTTCAGAAAGAAACCCTGGAATTAAAAAATGCCCTTCTTTGTAATTAGGTGATTTTTCAGGGTTTCCCCATTGTGTTTCTACTTTCTCACGAAGTTCGGCAGACAATTGATTGTAATACTGATAAAATATACCAGCATCTAATTTGATGGTATGTCTTTCATTTAAGGTATTTATCGTTTCTAGATCGTTGGTAACAGCATTGGTTAATTTATTTATAAGCTCATTGGTGGTTTTAGGATAATCATCAGCTAAACTATAATTTTCATCAGCTAATTGCGCTAATATTTGCAAGGTGCTTTGTGGCGTATCTAAACCAACACCATTTGCCAATCGACTATTTTTATTAGGGTAATTGGGTAAAACTAAAGCGATTTTCTTTTCTGAATTATTTTTCTGTTGTAGGTTTATCCAAGCTTTTGCCATTTGTGCAACAAATTCGCAACCTTCCATATTGGGTACGTAAGAAACTACTTCAGAATCGGTTAAAGTATCTTTTTCTATAGCTTCTTTAAAGGATATTACTTTAGATATAATTTTACCATCCACTTCAGGCAAAGCAATATTCATGGCAATATCGGTAGGAGGTAGTCCGAAAGTACCTTCTAACCAACTTTCACGATTACAACTTCCCATGATAGCTTGAATAACAGGAACGTTAAATACATCAAATAAACTTTGTGTGGTGTCATGAAACCCTTGTACACTAAAACCTGTAGTATTTATAATTATTTGCGGTTTTTCAATGTGATGTGATTTAAGTAAATCGAAAATTTGTTGTTGAATATCTTGTTCACGATATCCAGCAGCCATCAATGCAATTGCAGAAATTCCTTCTGCTTCTAAGGAAGCTATAATACTATGTACTGGGGCTAAATTATTAGATAAATAATAACTTCTATATCCAAAAATAATAGCTTGTTTTTTTTCTTTATTTAAGGTTGATGAATTATAAATACCTTTATCAGGGTGATATAAAAATAGATCGGGAATCGTTTTAATCGGATTCGGAGTTACCTTTATATCGGTAATTCTATTGCTAATTAATTGCAATGCCGATTTACAATTTTCAAGACCACCAGATTGAATGTATTTCCATATTAGATCAACGTCTTTTAACGGAATGTTAGAAGACTGCATCAGTTCTAAATCAGGTTTATTATCACCTGGTAAAAACACTAACTGAATATTGTTTTCTTCACAACATTCAGTGAGTGCTTCACATAAATAATTGTAATAGGCTTTACCACCCAAAAGTTTAAGAACAACAATTTTAGCTGATGAAATAACCTCATCAACATATGTATCTATAGTTAGCTCTTGTTTAAAATAACTAAGGTTAGCAAAACGAAAAGAAGGTGCATTTTCTACAGAATTATGAACTAATTTGTAGGCATTATTCATCATAAATAAATCAGAATCTGCTGAAGATAAAAAAACAATATCCCCAGGAGATTGATCGATGTAAAATACTCCTTCATCGTTAGGATTCCAGCCGCCTGGTATGGTAGAAATTAAATGCATTTATGTTTTTTTAAGAATTGTTTTTTCATCTATTAAAAGTGCAATTATTCCAGAACTTAAAGCTAAAAAAAACATTATGGTAAAGATTACGTTAAAACCAAACCTCATGGCAAAAAAACCTCCAACGATAGCAGAAATTCCTTCAAAAAGGGAGCGATAGCCAAAGAAATTAGCATAAATAGAATGTTCTTTCCCTTTTTTTAATGAAGAAGCTATAACAGCACTCCAAGATGGGTTAATAATAGTTTCACCTAAAGAAAGCCCAATCTGAATGGCAAAAACATGAGCAGGACTATTAGCAAAAGTATATGACAAATAAGCTATTGCCATGATAATATACCCGCTAAACATCATTACTCGTTTGCTTAATTTAGATTCATCCAGTTTACTTAATACAAAATAAAAGATTCCCTTAAATATGGCGTAAATACCTATAGCAATACCCGCATCTATTAAATTACCTCCAATTTTTTTAATGTAAATAGCGTAGATAGGAGCTAATAAATTAGCTCCTGAATGTATTAGTATGGAACATATCAGTAAATACTTGATATTTTTATTCATGAATAATATTTTATGCCTTTATTCCTTCAATTCCTTTACCAATAACTACTAATTTTGTTTTACGCTCTTCATTTTCACTCCAAGGTCTTTCAAAATAATAATCAAAACGCGACCCAACACCTTGTAAAACCATACGCATTGGTTTGTTAGGAATGTTTACAAAACCTTTAATTCTATAAATTTCGTGTTTTTCTACAAGTGCTTTTAAATCATTCACTAAAGTTTTGATATCTGTTGTTTCAGCATATTCTAACAAAATAGTTTTAATATCGTCATTATGATGGTGATGGTGCCCATGTTTATGGTGCTCTTCGTGAATTGAATGACGATTATCTACATCATCTTCTGCAGAAGCTTCAATACCTAGCAATAAACTATTATCTAACGTACCGTTTTCTACAGGTATAATTTTAGTATTTGGTCTTGCTTTAGCAGTTATAATTTTAGTTATCTCTTCAAATTTTTCATCGTTAACTAAATCTCTTTTGCTAACTAAAACTAAATCAGCACAGGCTAATTGATCTAAAAATAACTCCTCAATTGGTGTTTCATGGTCTAAAGAATCATCAGCTAAACGTTGTGCTTGTACACGTTCTCTGTCACAAATTTCACCAGTTGCAATTCCTACAGCATCAACTACTGTAATAACTGAATCTATAGTTATATGAGGTTTTAAGTCTGGCCAATTAACAGCTTTTACTAAAGGTTTAGGCATTGATAAACCTGAAGTTTCAATAACGATATGATCAATTTCGTGTTTACGTTCTAATAATTGTAACATAGATGGTAAAAACTCTTCTTGAACTGTACAGCAAATACATCCGTTTGGCAGTTGTACTAAATTACAATCATCATCACCACAATCAGAAGAAGCAATTAATTGCCCATCTACATCTACTTCTCCAAATTCATTAACCAACACAGCAATACGCTTTCCGTTGGCATTTTTTAGCATATTATGTACTAAAGTAGTTTTACCTACTCCTAAAAATCCGGTTACAATGGTAATTGGTATTTTCTTATTCATTTTTTTTAATTTTAAGTCGTTAATATTTTATAATAATGCTACTTTGTTGTTTCTGGGTGTTTCCCTTTGGGTCGGGCTATACGCTATATCTTTTTTGCCCTATCGGGACAAAAAAGGATGCCGCTGCTATCCCTAACGCAAAACTTACTATCCGTTTTCGTCATTCCGAATTTATTTCGGAATCACATCTCGATTGTGTTTTATTTATTAGGATGAGAACCTGAAATAAATTCAGATTGACGATTCTTTATTATAATTACTTGGTAGCAGGTTTCTTCTTTCTCTTGTATAAGAAAAGATTCCATTTTTCTTCAGCAACACCATGTTTATCCATTTCGGCTCTTGCCATGGTAAAAAATAAGTCAGACATTCTGTTTACGTAACTCATAATATAGTCATGTACACATTCTGGGTCTTCTTGCATTAAAGTAACTAAGTGTCTTTCTCCTCTTCGTATTTGTGTTCTACAAACGTGGCAAAGTGCCGATATTTCGTTTCCTCCTGGTAGTAAGAAATAATCTGAAGGAGAACTAATATTATCCTCCATTTCATCCATCCAAATTTCACAGAATTCAGCACCGTCTTTAGGTTCAGGATTTGGATTTACTTTTTTAGAATCAGATGGGCGTGCTAAATGCGACATCATATTCATCATATCTTTTTGAATACGATGTAGGTTAGGTTGCCATTCATGGTCGTTTCCTAGTTTAGAGCGCATTAATCCTATGGTTGAATTCACCTCATCTAAAGTTCCGATACATTCAATTCGTGCCGAGTTTTTAAATTCTCTTTTTCCTCCAAAAACGCCAGTACTACCTTTGTCTCCTTTTCTTGTGTAAATTTTCATACGTTATTATTTAGTTCGTTAATCAATTGTAAAAGTATTTCTGATCTACCAAAATAATGGTGGATATAAGAACCTATTACCTTATTTTTTTTATGAATTTTAGTGTCAGTTTCACCATCTCTGGCATTTAAAACTGTTGCATTTATAGTAGTTTCATTATCATTTTGTAAACTAGAATAATGAAACTCATGACCTTTAAAAATGTGGTTATTTGTTTTGGTTGTTCTATAGCCTAAATGTAATTTTTTATTAGCTATAGTCGATTCAAAATCAAAATAATTAACCATTTTAAAAGCGATGTTGCTTTCAGATATAATTGATTTTCCTAAATACATCATTCCGCCACACTCTGCATAAATTTGACCATTATTCTCAGCGAATGTTTTGATGCTTTTTAACATAGAGGTATTAGAAGAAAGTTCTTTTAAATGAGATTCAGGATACCCTCCTGGAAGAAATATAAAATCACATTTTGGAATTTCGGTATCATGAATAGGGCTAAAGAAAATAACTTCTCCCAGTTGTTTCATTGCATTTATATTATGAGGATATATAAAGTTGAAGGCTTCATCTTTAGCTACTGCAAATTTGATACTTTTTGTAAGTGTTGTTTTTTTTGATGTAATAGAAGTTGTATTAACTTTCTTTGAAGCATCTAAAATACTTTCCCATTGTATGGTTTTTTCTAAAGCATCTGCAATTTCATCAATAACACTATCAAATTTCTCAATTTCTTGAATGTTTAATCCGAGATGTCTTGAAGGAATTTCAATGTTTTTTAAATTAGCTAAATATCCAAAACAGTGTACACCAATATCCTCACAAGCTTCTTGTAACATCATATAGTGTCTTTCAGAACCTACACGATTAAAAACAACCCCCATTATTTTTACAGCTGCATCAAAATTCACAAAACCTTGAATAAGTGGCGCAACAGAGTAGGCAACAGCTTTGGCATCAATTACTAGTAAAACAGGAGTTTGTAGTTTTTTAGCCATTTCAGCTGTACTACCTTTGTCTTTTTTTGCACCATCAAACAAGCCCATTACACCTTCAATACAGTTAACTTGAGCGTCTTTACCGTAAAAATTTAGGTTAGTATCGATCTCGTTTTGCGACATCATAAATAAATCGAGATTTACTCCCGTTTTACCACATGCCAATTCATGAAATTTTGGATCGATATAATCTGGTCCTACTTTAAAAGGTTGTACAACGTTTTTTTTACGTTTTAATAAACGCAATAAACCTAAAGTAAGGGTTGTTTTACCAGCGTTACTACTAGGAGCAGATATGATGAGTTGTTTAGTCAAAGATTAATTATTTATAGGTTTTCAGTAATTAAAATTTCATAGTTAGCATTAATGCGATTGGCAAGTTCTTTGGCTTCACCAATTTTTACCATTCCTTTTTCTGCATCAATAATTTGAGTACTATGTATTCCCTTACAATAGGTTTGAAAAGCCAACACGATATCTTCTAAATTATCACCAGCATTTAATTTTCCATCTGTTATTATATGTAGGTGATGTTCAAAATTAACAGCAGCTGAAATTCGTTTTATTGGTTTAAAAGCTGCTTTTAAATTGGTTTTTCCACCAGTTTTTAAATCCATTAAAACTGTTTCAATATCTTTTAAAATTTTTGTTTGGTTTAAAAGAAGTTGTGCTTCACCATCAAACAACGAAATCATTGAAAATTCTGTGTTTTGGTTTTTAGAGTTTTCGGCTATTTTATTTACAGTTCCTTTAGCATAAGCAATAATTTTGTCTTTTAACATTGAACCGCTAGAGTCAATTAAAAAAATATGATGTTGCTTTAATAGGTTGTTTTTTCGTTTTGTTTTTAATTCAAATTTATCAGTTGCTAAATATTGACTTACCGTTTTTTTTGTGTCATTAACTGAAATATTACCTTCTACACTATCAATAGTGTTTGTTGCTTGCTGTATGGTATTAGAGGTGCTTTCTTTTTGTTTTTGAAACTCGTTTTTAGGGATAAGAATAGCTGCGTTTTCTTCTTTAGATGAACTTGTCTCAGAATTGTTTTCTGGTGATTGGTTATTTTGATTTTCAGAAGAATCTTGTTGATTAGGAGGCGTGTGTAAACTTCTATGATTTAATACAAAATCGGCAATTACGTCTACATCTTTTTTAGTAATTATAACGGTATTCTGATACGCTACATACGCTCTTGCAGTTTTTAATAATAAAATATCTGCACGTAAACCTTCCACTTGATGTTTTACGGCTAATTCGCTACAATATTCAATAATTGCATCTTCTATTTTTATAGATTTTAAGTTCTTTTTAGCAAATTCAATTTGCTTTGAAATACTATCTTCTTCACTTTTATAATTCGCTATAAAGGAAACAGGATTATCGTCAAATTTAAAACGTTGCTTAATTATTTGCTGGCGAATTTTAACCTCAGTAGGTGTTTTTATAGTAACACTTAAACCAAAACGATCTTTTAACTGAGGACGTAAATTTCCTTCTTCTGGGTTCATAGAACCAACTAAACAAAAACGACTTTTAAAATAATGTGAAACACCTTCTCTTTCTAAATAATAGTTACCAGAGGCAGCAGCATCTAATAGTATATCTGTAAGATAATCTTGTAATAAGTTAATTTCATCTACATATAAAATACCTTCGTGAGCCTGTGCCATTAAACCAAGATTAACGACTTCTTTTTTAGTATTTATCAATTGTTCTAAATCAATACTACCTAAAATTCTGTCTTCAGAAACACCAATAGGTAAATTTACGAAAGACGAATTTTGCTGCTTGCTCATTAAGTTGGCTACCGACCGAATTAAAGTAGTTTTTCCTGTACCTTTATCTCCAATAGCAAGTACGCCACCAATAAGTGGATCAACCAAATTTAAAATAAGCGCTAGCTTAAAATTATCTTGACCAACAATAGCTGAAAAAGGAAAATTGAGATGTTTTTTATCTTGTATCATAATTGAGGAACACTATTATATAACCAAACAATTCCAATAATAACAGAAGCTATTCCTGCAATACCATTCATCCATTTAAAAATAGCTAAGTTTCGTTCTAAAAATCGACTCATTACATAAATTAAAACATAGCTATAAACACCCATTGCTACAATAATACCTAATGATTCTACTGCTAAAATTAGAATAGCATCAGCTACCGTGGTACTACTTAAAACTAAAGCAGATGTTAATGCACCACCTGTTCCTGCTAAACCGTGTAACATACCAATCCAAAAAGATTTATTCATTGGGTTTACTGCTATTTCTTCTCCCTTGGTTCCATGTAAATGTATTGGGTTTGAAAGGTCATGTTCATGAGCTTCAATTTTTTTATGATCATTTACCATTTCATTAATAGCATGATTTCTTTTAATAGCTACAACTCCTAACCAAATCATAATAGGTCCTACAGCTAGTTCTGCGTAAAAGGAAATATCATTTATAAATAATGTTGCCATGCTTTTAAATAACAATGCTACACCACCAAAAAGCAATAGCGTTACTGAATGACCAAAAGCCCATTGAGATGCTTTAAAAACAGATTTAAAGTTGACCTTTTTTTTATTGATCGCATTTTCTGTAGCTAATACTGAAACAGCTGTAACATGATCAGGTTCAAAAGAATGTAAAATACCAGCCATTAAGGGCCTAATTAAAGAAGTTAAAGTCATTTTTTAATAAATTTAATAAGTGTTCCGTTTTTATGAATAAGGTAAATATCTAGTATTACCTGTTTAATTTTTGAATGTGTATGTTGATAACAGTGTTCTAATAACAATTGAAAAAAGGGTGAGTTTTGTTCAAACTCAAACAATTCAATCAATCGTCCAGCCATGTTTAATTCTTTTATTTTATCGGCATCGTAAAATCCAACTTGATTTGCTAATTCAACTACAAAATCTTTGTTCCAGCTAGATACACAACTATGCGTATCTGTAATTCCGCCAGCTAACTTTACCGCTTTACCAAGCATAATACCAATGCTTACTTTTTTAATGGGAGATTTATTTATTTTAATAAGTGTTTCACCAATCCAATTTCCATAATGAATAAAAGCATATTCAGGTAAATGACTAAATTTATCGGATAAATATTTTTCACTTCTAGCACCCGAATTAATTACTAATTCATTAATGTTATTTGCAACAGCAACGTCAATACCTTGCTCTATACTTGCTATATATGACGAAGATGAATAAGGTTTTACAATACCGCTTGTACCTAAAATAGATAAACCATTCATGATACCTACGCGTTCATTAAGTGTACGTTTTGCTAACTTTTTACCATTCGTAACATATACTGTTACAGATACACCACATTCTAAATCATAATCATGCAATAATTTTTGAATGGCACTGGTTATCATTTTTCTAGGAACAGGATTAATAGCAGGTTCTCCAATAGCTAGTTCCAATCCTTTAAGCGTAACAGTGCCAACACCTTCGCCTGCAATAAATTGAATTTCTTTTTCTTGTGTTAGTTTTAAAATACATCCAATTTCGGCTCCGTTTGTTACATCAGGATCATCACCTGCATCTTTAATTACTGAAGATTTAGCGGTATTTTCTGTAAATTCACAATGATGCACAGGAATTTCTAATACTTTATCAATAGGGAGGTGCACACTTACTGAAGCTATTTCTTTTTGATGGATTATCGCCATCAATCCTGATTTTGCAGCAGCTGTGGCAGACGTACCGGTTGTAAATCCGTCTCTTAAAGGGCCTTTAGGTACTTTTCTTAATCCCATTTTGTAGCGTTATTAGTTATTGATAATGAACTATATATGCTAGTAAGTAAATTTTCTAACTCAACTACATTAAATACTGGTTGAAAGTAAGATGGAATTTCTGGTTGTGTGATGATGATGATTTGTGTATCCGTTTTTAATGCCGCTTCTATTTTTGTACTTAAAAAACCACTGTTTCCTGTTTCTTTAGTTAAAATAATATTGATTGATTTTGCTTTAATTAACTCAATCTCTTTTTTTAAATCAGCAGAAGGCAATCCTAAAATTAATTGTTCTTCAGGGAAATTACTCTCTCTTGCAATAGCTAAAGATTCAGGTCTGTTAAGTATTCTAAAATAGGTAGTGTTTTTTTGCCACCATTGTTTTAGTCCCTTAATAGATTGCACACCTGTTAATGCTAAAAGTATATGGGTTTCCTTAAATAATTTAGAAGCATCATCATAAGTATTTACATAAGATACTAACGGATGAATTGTTTTTGATAATAATTTTCTACCAAATCGTATTACAGGTATTTGCAAACTTTCAGCCACCCTTGCGATAGTATTATGCAATATTTCGGCAAAAGGGTGCGAGGCATTAATAATCAGTTTTACCTCGTTTTTTATCAGATAATTTTCTAACTGTTTCTCATTTAAAGCGCCATACCTGTAGCTGGCAATCTTGTTTTCTTCAAAAGGAATATTTGTTTTTGTTGAATACACAAAAGGCATCGATTTTTCTTGTAGCAATTTTGCTACTTTTCTACCTTCTGTTGTTCCTCCAAATACAAGTATCATTTTTCTTTTTTATTATGTTTAATTAATTAGGCCTATTCTTTTTTAAGTTACCAACTTAAACAGAATTTATTATCTCCATCTTCTCTATCAATTTCTATTGAACCATGCTCAGCTCCATAAGTCCAATGACCAGTAAAGAACAGTTTTATTGGGTCAGTTTTCTTTTCGACTGATATATTACTAATTCTCCATATGTTGGTTGATTCGTACCCTTTTGTATTTTTGGTATTCATATCCAAAGTCCATTTAACTTTTCCTTTTTCAATCAAAGTCAATATAGGAGAAAGAGTATCATTTCTATTTTCTAACATTAATATTCCATTATCAGATAAATCAAATTCTTTAGCACTTTTTGTTATTTCAATTTGGGCAACAATCACTGCTTTAAATGGTCCATCGTCAATTCCACAGCCAATATTGAATTGATACCAAACTAGCGCAACAAGTGCTAAATAGCCAATAATTCCAATTCCTGTTATAACCGTAAATCCTATTAATATATTTTTTAAGGTTTTATTCATTTTCAACGCGCAAAACTACTCTGTAACTACAAATTTCTTATTGGTTCTAAAAATGTGTTTCCATTCAGGATTGTATAATTGCGATCTGTTTTTACGAGCTCCAATAGCATGACCTACTACAATTAATACCGTTCTTGTTTTTTTACTCTCTTTTACAATTTGTGCTAGGTTTTCTAATTTTCCTTGAAATATTTCTTCATCTTTCCAAGAAATTCGATACATAACAGCTACGGGAGTATCTGCATCAAAATGTTCTAATAGTTGCGCTTCTACTTTTTTAGCAATAGCAACACTTAAAAAAATACACATGGTTGAATTTGTTGCAGCAAAAGCAGAAATACTTTCTTTTGAAGGCATTGGTGTTTTTCCTTCACCACGAGTTAACACAATAGATTGTACTACTTCTGGTATGGTAAATTCCGATTTTAATACTGCTGCTGCTGCACTAAATGAAGAAATTCCAGGAATAATAAAATAATCCATTTCTAATTCATCAAAAATGGTCATTTGTTCTTGAATAGCACCATATAAAGAAGGATCTCCACATTGTAAACGAACAATAGCATTTCCTTTTTTATAATGTTCTTGCATTAAAGAAACTTGCTCCTCTAAAGTCATCATTGCCGAGTTTCTAACTACCGCTCCTGGCTTACACCAATTAGTCATTTCTTCAGGAATTAAGCTTCCTGCATATAACACGCAATCAGCTTCTTCTAAATATTGTTTTCCTTTTACGGTTATTAATTCCTCATCACCAGGCCCTGCACCAATAATTGCAATGGCTGTTTTACGTACCGCTTCTGCGTTTAAAGCAACAGAAAAAGTAAATTTTTCACTGTTATCTAAATGAATTTTCTGTTTTTCAACAAGTAAATCATTGTTTCCAGAAAGTAGTATTGCACAAGATTCTGAAACACCATTAACACCAATTTTAGATTGCACCATTGCACTCGGGTTTGGTATTGAAATAGTATTTATGGTATCAGAAGTAAATGTGCTGAAAGGAATATTGTTAGTCTCACTAAAATCTAAATAGGCTTGCTGTGCTGCTTTAATATCAATAGAACCAAAGTTTTTAATGGCAGAAAAGTGTAACCCCTCAGCAGCTAATTTTAATTTGAATGTTTCTTGAAATAGCTCGAAATCTAATTGCTTAGAACATCCAGAACCAACAGATAGTACTTTGGGAATTAAAAATAAACTAGGAATTTTTGCTTCGTAAACTTTATAACTTACCGCAATAAATAATTGGAATTGCGTATAATCAATATCTTTTTCATTATAAAAAACAGTTACAAAACTAGGAACCGTTTTTTCTAAATGCTGTGTCCCTTTATCTTTAATATCTAAAAGTAATGCTGTTGGTTTGTTATTAACAAACAACGCCATTATTTTATTTGTAGGCACTGAACTTTCTGTTTGCCAATCAAATTGATTTCCAAGGGTATCTAAAGCCCAAATATTTTGCACATCACTTGCCGTAGATATTATAGCTTTTGCTCCTAATACACTCGCCGTTTTTGATGCGAAATCATTCGCTCCACCTTTATGTCCGCTTAATACAGATTGTACATTTAAACCTAAATCATCAACAGAAATTACTGCAGGATCGGTATTTTTATCTTGAATATATGGTGCAATTAAGCGTACGCAAATACCCAAGGCTGTCACAAAACAAATACCATCAAGTTTCATGAAATTATCAGCTAAATAGTCTGAAATAGACGTAATAGTTGATACATTTTCATTACTAGATTGTAAAGTAGTTATGACTAATGATTTTGGAAATTCTTTCTGAATAATAAGGGCTTTTTCTATTCCTTTTTCAGTTACTGCTATGATGGCTATTTTTCTCATTTATTTTTGTTCAGCTGTGTGAATGCTAATTTTATTATGTTGGTTTACTTGAATAACACTAGTATTAATGATGTAATTCAATTTTGTAAGTTCTTCTGTAAATATTTTAGAGCTGTTTTCTCTTACAGCGTTGGTAACGAATCGTACTGCTGGGTTTAGTTGATGTATTAAATGGAGTAGTTCTTTTAAGCGACCACCATGACCACCAATAAAAACAACATCAGGAATTTCAAAATCATTTAAATTGAGATTAAAAAAATCATCAATAATAATGTCAATACCAGGAGTAGAAAAACGTGCTGTATTCTGTTGAATAATATCAGTGCATTCTGTTCGTTTTTCAAAGGCAACGATTTTTAAATGCGGAAAATGTTGTTTTGCTTCAATAGCAACAGATCCTGTACAAGCACCTACGTCCCAAAGCACTGTTTTATTTTGTAATTCTAAAGCACTAATAGTACTTAATCGAATTGGCATTTTGGTAATCATGTTTGCTCTATTCGTTAATGGAATAAAGGATGCATCAGGAATACCAAAAGGTTTATGTTTAGGTGACGTTTGTTTTAATAAAACACAGTTTAAATTATTGTGTGTTTTGTTAGAACAAGAAACTAAATCTAGTTGCTCAATATGTTCATTATCTCCGTCTAAAGCTTCTCCAATGGTTATTGAGTAATTATCAAAACCATATTGCAGCATACGTTTCGCAATTTCGGCAGGTGTTTTTTTGTTATCGGTTAATACACCAATTAATTCGTTTCTTTTAATTAGTGCTTCATCTAGGGCAGACCAATCTCTGCCGTGTATAGATACCGATTTTAATGTATTGTAGTTTGTTTGTGTTTTATGACATAACAGTTGAATACTATTAAAATAAGGAGTAGCGCTTAATTTTGCATTGGGTAATAAGCGTTGTAACGTATTTCCGAAACCATAGAAAAAAGGATCACCAGAGGCAAAAACCACAATGGTAGTAGTAATTTTTTTATACTGATTCATCAGCGCATCCATTTTACCTGAAATTTCAATCCAAGTATGGTTTTCGGGTAAGAACGATTTTACCAATTGATAATGTCGTTTTCCACCAGAAAAAACAGTTGCTTCTTTAATTAATTTCAAGACATCATCATTCAATTTCGGACTAGGATGATTGCTAATTCCAATTAAATAAAAATCGATATGTTTTTTTATTAATCTCATTTATTAATAAGAATCTTTAATTACAACATCGTTTATATTTTTACGCTTTTCCCATTGCAAACGTTCTAATTCTGGATTTTCATAAAACTTATCTACATGACCTAAGCATAAATAACCTATCAGCTGTCTGTTTTCAGGAGCATTTAAAATGGTTTTAACTTTGTTCGTATTTAAAATACTTACCCAACCTAAACCAACGTTTAAAGCTCTTGCCATTAACCACATATTTTGAATGGCGCATACTACTGAGTAAACACCAGCTTCTTTCATCGTAGTTTGCCCTAAAACAGGATGTTCACTTGGTTTATAAAAAACAGCGATGTTTAAAGCAGACTCCACAATTCCTTCTAATTTTAACTGCGTGTAGGCATCTGCTTTTTTTCCTTCAAAAAGAGTTTTCGCTTTTTCATTCTCTTCAAAAAAACTGTCTTTTATTTTATTTCTAATGTCTAAATCTTTAATAACTACAAATTCCCAAGGTTGAGAAAACCCAACAGAAGGTGCGTTTACTCCAGCAAATAGAATTTTATCTAAATCCTTTTGAAGAATAGGGGTGTTTATAAAACGATTACCTCTAACATCTCTACGCGCAAGTATTATTTGCTCTAAGGTTTCTATATTTTCTGGAGTGAATTTGTTCATTTTTAAGATTTAAAATAAGTTGAAGCTTCAGGTAATGTAAAAGCTGCATTTGTAATAGCTGCTGCAACATTGCTACCACCTCTGTTTCCTTCAATAATTACCCAATCGGTAGTTGCAATTTGTGATAATTGTTCTTTTGATTCTAAAACATTTACAAAACCAACAGGTACTCCAATTATACCAACAGGTTTAAAAGCAGTATTGTCTCTTAATTGGTCAACAATTTCGAATAAAGCAGTAGGGGCATTTCCTACTACATATAAAGCATTCGGGTATTTTTCAATAGCTTTTCTAATACCAGCTTGTGATCGGGTAATATCTGCTGATTTAGCTAGCGCTTGTGCTTCATCATCATTTAATAAACAGTGAATTTGATTTCCATATTCTTTTATAAAAGCTTTTGTGATTCCTGCTTTTACCATGGTAACATCAGTAACAATTTCTCCACCATTTTTAAGATGTGTATGCCAGTTTTCAATAGCACTCGGTGTTGCTGAATAATGATTAAAATCTTCTAAAATTCCTGTAGTATGTATAACTCTCGTTACTGCCCATTTATCAGCAATAGAAAAAGGAATTTCTTTAATATGATCGGTAACAATTCTAAAGCTTTCTTGTTGAATTTCTTTACCTGTATGTGGTTTTCTATTTAAATAACCTCTAGGAGTAACCAAATAATCTTTAAAACGATAGGTTTGCGAGTTTCCAATCATAACCAAACAAAACATATCTACATCTTCAGGGTTAAATTCTCCTAAAGTGGTAATTTTAAGTTCTTCTTCTGGTCGTGTTACATGTCTTATAATCGCAACTGGGGTAGCAGGTGAGCGTTCTGTTAAAAATATTTTCTGCAATCTACCTAACTGCCAATGTCTTTTTTTACTTTTTGGGTTGTATAAACTGGTTACAAAATCTCCCATTGCAGCAGCTTTAATTCTTTGCTCAATTTTGTTCCAAGGCGTCATTAAATCAGACAATGAAATACAGCAAAAATCATGACCTAACGGTGCACCTAACTTACTACCAGCAGCTAAAAAAGCAGAAACACCAGGAAGTGTTTCTAATTCAATAGCATCATCATTTCCTTTAGATACCACTTCATAAACAATCGCTGCCATGGCATAAATACTGGCATCTCCAGAGCCAATAACTACTACATATTTATCTTCTTTCGCTTTTTCAACAGCTTTATGTGCTCTTGCTTCTTCTTTACCTAAAGGCATTGAAATAAGTTCAGCATCTTCTTTAAAAAGTGATGCTCCAAATTGAAAATAATAATCGTAACCAATAACTACATCTGCTTTTTCTAAAGCATTTTTAACTACGGGCAACATATAATTGATATCTCCAGGACCTAAGCCTGCTACGGTTATTTTCATTTGTTTATTTTTTTAATAATCATAAGAGAAAAATAAGGTGTTTCTCTTATACTGGCAGTACTCCAGTTATTCGTTATAAATTGTTGATTCGTTCCTAAGCGTTCGGCATAAGTAACGTTATGTTTTTGAGTATCGATTACAGCGGTAATTATGTCAACAACCGATATAATTTTCATTAATACTACAGTGTCGAAATTAGCAATAGCCTCTTCTAGTTCTTCTTTGGTTTGTATGCGAGGAATTACGACTACTTTTTCGTTTTGTAAACACAATGGTATTTTACTTTCAGATGCTAAATGCAAGTAAGAGCTAATACCTGGAATTAAATTGATACTTAAATTATGCGTTTGTATTTTTTCTAACAGATAAGAAAAAGAGCTAAACGTACTAATGTCTCCTTCGCTAACAATTGCTATAGATAATCCTTTGTTATAATCAGAAAGTATTTGTTGAAAGGTTGTTTCATAAATAACCTTTGCTTGCGCTCTCTCTAAATCCATTTTTAAATAAAACCCTTCGAGTTTTTGTGAATCTAAATTATAGTTATCTAAAATTGAGCGTGAATAACTAGCTTTTCTGCCATCTTTAAATAAAGACCCAGGATAATATATTTTATCTGCGTTCTGTAAAGCTTTTACCCCTTTTAAAGTAATTAAATCAGGATCACCAGGACCTAAAGAAACACCGTATATTGTACCTTTTATCATATTCCTAAACCTTTTTTAATTTTAGTAAATACGCTGTTTTTTTGACCAACTTTTTCATCTTCTTCAAACAAAACACCTTTTACACCTAAATGGTGACCGATTTGTTCTTTTCCTACTTCCGATTCTAAACCAACAATTTGTTTTCTGTATTTACACAATTGACAATTCATATTTGCCGTACCGTTAATAGTTTCATCTAAGCGCTCATCAAAAGCTTTTAAGATTAACTCATCGCTACCAAAGGCTTTGGTATACACATATTCATGAGGAGAAGTAGCACTAAATGTTCTAATCTCATTATAAATACGTTCTAACAGAATACCTGTAAAAAAGAAAAAAGGAATTGCAATCGTACGTTTAAATTCCATTTTACTTGTAAGTTCTAAACTTTTAGTAACAGTAGGGTAGGCGGTACCACTGTAGGATACTGTTGTAAAGCCAAAGCCCATACCTTCACCTAACATACAAGCTAATTTATGAACATCAGAGTTGGCGTCAGTATCGGTTGTTCCTCTACCTACAACCATTAAGCACACCTCTTTTCTATCCATCGGTGTATGTTTACTTTCTTCTTCCAAAACTCTTTTTTGTGCTAATTCTAATAAAAATGAATTCACACCAAGGTGTTTTCCCATTTTTATAGTTAAATCACTATAATAGCTTTGTATGGTATTCATTTCATACGGAATATCATTCTTAGCATGTGAACCTGCAAAAAGAATGATAGGTAACGCATAAATTTCACGAATTCCTTTTTGATACATACGCTCAATAGAAGCTTCATAAACAGGATGGTTAAATTCTAAAAATCCATAATCTACTTCATAATCTGTATAACGAGCTTGTAGTATGGCAACTAATTCTTTAAAAGAATCAGTTCCTGTTTTGGTTCTACTACCATGTCCGCAAAGTAAAATTCCTTTTTTCATTCTTTTAATTAATTGGTTTTACTCCTATTAAAAATACTACAGGCATTTGTAGCTCTTGTTTTTTTATATCGTTTTCTATCTCGCCTAATGTTGATGAGAGTAACACTTCGTTTTCTCTAGAAACATTAGAAATTGCATTGATAGGAATGTTTGTGTTTTTACATACTTCTATTAGCTTAGGAATAATTTTATCTAAACTTTTTAGCCCCATGTAAAGTGCTAGTGTGTTACCAGCGTTTAGCATTTCTGCGATTCCTTTAAGCTGTGCGGTTGAATAATCGGCAGTATGTGCTGTACAAATTAAAATAGCGTTCGATTGTCTTCTCTCAGTAATAGGAATGTTTACAGAACTAGCAGCGGCTAAGGCGGCAGAAATTCCTGGAACAACAGTAAAGGGTAAATCATGCTGTTTTAAAAAGCGAACTTCTTCAGCGGCTCTTCCATAGATATATGGATCTCCAGATTTTACGCGAACAACTTTATTCCCTAGCTCACAATGTTTTTTCATTAGTGAGTTGATGTTATTCTGACGTGTTTCTTGATCTTCTTTGTCTCCGTATTTTCTACCTACATAAATATGTTCAGCCTGTGTATTAATCGCTAATATTTCATCTGAAATTAAATTATCATGTAAAATAATATCAGCATTTTCAATAGCGTGAAAAGCTTTTAAGGTTAATAGATTTTTATTACCTGGTCCACAACCTACAATTGCTATTTCAGGTAAATAGTCTTTTGTAAATATCCATTCAGGATTTGAGAATTGATAGGTGAAATTTAGTACTAATTTAGATTTAGAATTATCAACTATTTTATAACTTTCCTTAGCGCTAGTTTCAAAAATAGGAGCAGGCATATTTAATTTAATGGCTGCATTCTCATAAAAATCTTTTCTTTTAGGATGCACATCAGCACAACCGTTAATAATTTCACCAAAACAATCTTTATTTATAATAGTTGCTATTAACCGAATAACATCTTTTTGATGAATAAGGTTAACAGGAACGTTAGGGTTTTTTAATTGTTTTTTGTTTGCCAAAAACCTGCCGGGGTGACGTTTAGGGCCAATTAAACCAGCCAAACGTAAAACAGTTAAGTTGCTGCCAAAATGTTGTTGCAATAATTGTTCTGCTTCTATTAGTGCAGTGCCAGAAGCTTTTTCAGGAATACAGTTTATAGCTTCGTTTACAAGGCTATTGGTATTTTGATAAACAGACGTTGAGCTAACAAAAATTACTTTTGTAGTTTTTGGCGTATGCTTTATAATTTGTTTAATCTGTAGCGGGTGTATTGTTTCAATAGTATCAATTCGTTTTGGCGGAAAATTGATAATTAGTGTTGCTGTTTCATGAATAAAAGATTCCCAATCTCCTATGATAGTATCTGCTTCAATTCTTATTCTACAATTATGAAAAGAATATTTAGCTAATGATGTTAACCTATCTAAACTAGAAGTACTTCCATTAACTGTATAGCCACTTTTTTGAAGTTCTAAAGCTAATGGTAAACCTAACCAACCTAAACCTAGTATTGAAATACTTTTTTTCATTGTTATGTTAAATTTAAAATTGCGTTTTTTAACTGTATTTTTCTGCAATATTCCCAGCCTTTATTAGCTATAGAATCGAATGCTATTTTTCCTAAAACTTCACCAAATTTATTTTTAAAACGAATACCAACTTGCTGCGATTCCTTTTTATAAAAATACTCGGTACTCGAAATTTTAGCTTGTTGTAACTCCTTATTATCTTTAGGTACAGCTGCAATAGTTAAAGGAATACAAGTTGTTTTAGTAAATAATTCAAGTGTATGTGTTTTAGAATATTCTAACGTCTCAATGTCTTTAAACTCAATAGAATTTTGATTTGTCATAGTAAGAGTTACCCCATCTGGATTTTCTTTAAGGTATAAGAACAACGGATATAAATACTGATCTGAACTAAACCCTTTGGTAATAAAACACGCACCTAATTCTGTATCATTTTTTAGTTCAAAAGGCTTTGGTGTTATAGGCGCTCTTTCGTTGTTAGAAATTTGCTTATCCCATCCTTTTTTATATAATAATTCAGTTTCTATAGGGCATTCATTATTTAAATGCCCTTTTACAATATGCGTTATTTTTTCGGGGGTTAATTCTTTATACCAAAACTCTCCTGGGCTTACAATACAGGTAGGGGCATCTTCACATCGTCCGTTACATCTCGTTTTAATGGTATGGGTAGTATCCCAAAGATCATTATTTCTTAAATAAGCTCTAGCTTCTCTAACAACTTTTTCGCCTCCTGCTTTTTGACAAGAACCTCCGTCGCAGAAGAAAAAAGTATGTGTTGTATTGGCGATGTTTTTACCCATAATTTAAAAGAAATATGTTAGACTTAATTTTGTTAAAAAAGGAGTACCTGGTGTAAAATGAATATCGTCAACAGGTTGTGTTTCTCCTTGTAGTTGCGATGAATCATAAAACACCGCTTCTCTCCATGCGGTATCAAAAAGATTTTCTATTGATAAACCTATTTGATATTTTGGTTTTGTATAGTTGATAACTAAATCGGTAATAAAATAATTTTGAGCAGTTACAGATTCATCTTCAATTAATGGTCGTTCTCCTAAATAACGATAGCGTAATGAAGTATTAATTCCGTTTTGTAAGCGTAAAGTAGCCCCACCAGTTGAGGTAAAACGAGGTGCACTCGGAATTTTATTATCACTTTTAGGAGCATCTAATAACGTTCCGAAACTATAATTTAAATCGGTATCTAACCATAAATAGGGTAGTGGTTGGTATCTAAAAGAAGCCTCGCTACCAATTCGTCTTGATCTTCCTTTATTTTCAAATTCAAAACCATCAGCACTAAAAACAAATTCAGCATCACTCTGTAAATAAAAACCAGCAAGATTACCAACAAAGTTTTTCCCAATTTTAAATTCGGTACCAATATCATATCCAACAGCTTTTGGTAAAGGATTAATATCTTTATTTTTTACAGCTGCATTTGCGTAGTTTGAGTGAAAACCAGTACTCGCTTTTGCATAAAATTGAATGTTTTTAGTAGCATCGTAAAACAAACTAAATTTCGGACTTATTCTTAAAGCAGTCGTATTTCCTTCACTAGGTATTGGTACTAATTCGGTTACATTAAAATTAAAATAATCGGCTCTAATACCCGCTAAAGCTGTTAGCTTATTTGTTATTTGAATTCGTTCTTTTAAAAATAATGCAACATTTGTTTCCTTAATATCAAACTCATTTATAGGAGTTGCTAATGTGCGTCCAACAGCATTATTTAAACCAATATTGTTATTGTTGTGTTCAACCGACCAACCAAAAGTGGTGGTGCTATTAGGTATTTGTAGTATGTTTTTTATTGAAATATTACCTTTATAGGTATATGTTTTACGATCTTCCTGTTGGTGAATCATGTCACCATTAACAGGATTGTTTTGATAAAAAGAAAAATTTGAAAATAAGTTGTATTTGTTAGAAACATAATACAATTGATTGGTAAGTTGGGTGCTCTCTGAAAGGCGAGAACTTAATTGTACATTAAAATGAATTCTTTTAGTATCACCACCTTCCTTATCATCAATAGCACCAAACCTATTTATAAGTCCGCTTTTAACAGCGCGAAGTGGTATTTGTCCAGAAGCATTCCAGTCGCTATGAAAAGTAGAAATTGACGTTTTTAATTTATGTTTATTAGAAAGCGCAACCGTATATTTTGCAAAAGTATTTAGCCTTCTAAGGTTTTGATTACTTTCAAAAAAACTATTGTTATAAGTTCCTTCAATAGCGATGTAGGCACTTTCTTTATTCTTATCTATAAGTGAAACCATTGCTAAAGCTCTTACAAAGTCGTACTGACCGTATTCTAATTTAACAGTATTGCGATGCAATGTTTCTTTTGATGTGAATTTGGCAGCACCAGAAACCGCAAAGTTACCTAATGAAGTTTCATGCGGACCTTTATAATAATCAGCCGTTTGAACAGTTTCAGGAATTAAAAAATGCAAATCGGCATATCCTTGTCCGTGTGCATGAGAACTTAAATTAATACCAATATCATCTACCAAAACAGCAAAATCAGTTCCGTGGTCATTATCAAAACCTCTAAGAAATATTTGTTCTGCTTTTCCACCACCAGCATGTTGTGCAATAAATAAACCAGGCACTGTTTTTAAAAAATCGTGTGCACTGTTTATAGGTCTTAATTGTAAAGATATTTTAGAAACTTTTTGAACGCCTAATTTTTTATCATTTTTAGAGTTTATTACAATTTCAGAAAGCGCTGTAAATTGTTTTTCTAAAGCAATATTTAAATTAGAAGTGTTTTTTTTAACAACAATTGTTTTAGGTCGGTAGCCTTGTAAAGAAAAAGTTAATCTTACAGGTAATTTATCTGGTGCTATAGAAAAATCACCATTTTCATTGGTTGTTCCTTTAATAATTTTGTTCGCTGTTACGCGTACATTTGAAATTGTTAACTGAGTTTCGTTATCAGTTACTTTACCTTTAATTGTGGTGTTTTGTGCGAATATGGATAGTGAAAAACACATGATCCATAGACTGCATAAAATCAATTTTTGCATTTAAAAATGAAATTAAGCAGGCAAGGAAAGAAAAGTATGAAAAACCATAATTTTCTAACTCTTTACCCGAGAGTTACTATTATAAATTATTGTAATATTGGCAGGTCTCCTGACTTAGCTTAGCTTTCATTTACCTTCCCATAGTAATTACTACAGTGGTTTTTTTTAATGAAGCCTTTTACAAGCTTTACAGTTGCGGGAACAGTTTTGGATTTACACCAAATTCCCTTTTAATTCTATAATTCTAAATTTTACTAAAGAAATAAGAAACCATATAACGACACAAATGTAGATATAATTATTGGAATTAAAAGATGGTTTCTAAAATGAGTTTTTCTCTTGTATTTAGAGCATGTTTAGGTCGTGTTATTATAAATATTTTAATTGGAATACCATGAGTAATGTCTGGTTGAGCGCAGTCGAAACCTATTTTTTAGGGGTTAATAGTTCTCGAAACTTCGTTTGCTACTTTCAAGCAAACTGTCTTTTTATTTCAGGAATGCTCGAACTGACAACAAGAGTTGTATTACCCTGTTTAAAAACAGTTGCTTAATGATATACATTTAATTACTGATCTCTAACTACTTTAATTTATTTGTTTTTTAGATGTTTTCTAGTTTTTCGTTTTATAAATTTAATTCCCAAACCTGTGGCAGTAATACAAGTAATTGTTCCGCCTGTAAGTAAGAAAATCATGATAATATCCCATAACGGACGGTTTTTTGAAAGAAACGAAAAATCTAAACTATGTAAACCATGATATAACCATCTTTCTGTTCTGTTTTTCGGAGCAGATTTAAGGAGTACCGTATTGGTTTTCGGATTAATATAATAGTAGTTGCTCTTATTGGTAATAATTTTAATAACAGGTAATGTTTTTATATTTTTTCGATCATAATAATAGGCATCATAGTCGTTAAGTACCACTAATTCCGTTACTTTTTCTTTGGTATTAAATTCGTTTATTTTAGCAATGTATTGCTCGTTTGAGGTATTATAATCACTATTTGTTATGCAATGATTTTCAATCGTATTTTGGTTGAATTTTTCAAAAAAGATATTATCATTAAATAAAGAAAAATGGATCTCTTTAAATTTTGATTTAGAGGCTATCTCTTTAAAATTAGTCCAATCTTTATTCGTAATACTTTTTAGTGTAAAATTTTGCCCTTGCCAAATACTTTTATCCTGTTGGTTTAAAGAGGAGCTAGGCACCCAATTAAAAGGAGTCATACTCATAAAACCACTAAATACCCAGGTGCAAATAAACAAGCCAAAACCTAAACCAAAATAATAATGCAGGTTATACCATTTATTTTTAAACCTTTTAAAATTCGCTTTGGGTTTCTTCTTATAGCGTATTAACCCTGTAACAATTCCGGTAAGCGTCATTAGTAAACCTAATGCAGCCAACCATAAAATAAGTTGTTTCCAAAAATAACGATGTATACGTATGTCTTTTAAATAAATCCAATGCGGTATGGCACCAACCCAAGCCCAAAACCGATCATCAGAAGTTGTAATATTTAAAACCTCACCAGTAAGAGAAGATACATGTACCCATGTGTTTTCTCGGTTTGTAAACTTTACTTTATAAACAGGTAAATGTTTCCTAAATCTAGATTTTGGAATCCATTGATCTACTTCATTAATAATAGTAACCTCGGCTATGTACTTTAAATTGGTAGCGTTTTTCGCAATGCCTAAGGCTTTATTTTTAGTAAGATTTATAGGTTCTCCATTCTTCGCATACCTCGAAATAACTTTACCCGAAGCAGTTTCTACATGATAAACAATATTGTTAAGAATTGCGTTAATTCTTAATTTGTGTATCGTTTCTATAGTGTCTTTCTCGAATACAGTAGCAGGAGGTAGTATTTGTTTAGTACTTAAGCTTGTTTCTTTTTTACATTGTATTTTTTCTTCTTTACCCAAAAAAGGAAAACTTTTATACATCATTACAAACCCTGAAAGAAACCAAACAAGGAATAGCATAAAAAAAAATGTGCCTAAGTAATGATGTATAGTTATAAGTTTTTTCAAAGGGACTTAAAATTTATAGCTTACGTTTACTTTAAAATTTCTTTCAGCACCAGGGAAGAACTGATAATCATAAATAGCATCAGTAAAATATAATTTATTGGTAATGTTATTTATATTTAAACCTATTCGCACATTATTTTTTTGATAATAAACAGCACCATCAAGTAATAAGTATGAAGGTAATGTATATGAGTTACTAGAATTCGTATAATTATTACTGGTATAATTACCACCAATACCAAAACCTAAACCATCTTTTAGCTCATAGTTAACCCACATATTTGCCAAATGTTTTGGCGCAAAAGGTAATGCATTGCCTTCTTTTTTTGTTTGTGAATCGCTTGCATCATAAGCACGTATTTTAGCTTCTGTAAAAGCGTATCCAGCTTTTATATATATGTTTTTTAGTGGGGTGTATGCTAAATCAAACTCTATTCCTTTAGAGTCAGCCTTTCCAATTTGGTGGTATTCATTAACCTTATTTCTTTCTACGATATTATGTTTTAAAATATAAAAGCTCGATAAAGTAATATTTAGTTTATTCAGTTTTTCATATTTAAGACCTCCTTCTATTTGATATCCTTTTTCAGGATCAAAAATTTGACTACTTGGTGATATCGTTCTAGAAGGTTTAAAATAGTTTGAGTATGATGAGAAAACACTAAAGTTTTTAAAAGGTTTATATACCAAACCAGCTCTATAGCTAAAAGCGGTTGAAGGAATTTCTATTTTTTTACCTTCTTCAATTAAAACTCTATCTGCATTAATTTTATCAGTAGCATAGTTACCTTCAAAAATATCATAACGAATACCAATTAAAACTTTAAGTTGATTAGAAATGTCTGACCAGTTTTGCCAATAAAAACCACTATTAAACTCATCTCTTATTTGCACTTTTTCATCAACAGTTTCTATATCCCCTTGATTTAGAGTCGGATTTATTACTGAAATAGTAGTTTTTGTACCTGGACCAATTATACTTCCTCTAAATGATTTTCTTTCTAAAAAGCTTATAGAATTACCAAAAATAGATTTGTGCTTTATTTTTCCTGTCTTAAATTGATAACTTACATCTAATTGATTCTGAATCGTATTCGTTGTGTGGTTAAAGTAAAAAGGAAACCCTCTAGTTATAGAATCTTTAGCGGTATTAAAAACCAACCATTCTGTAGATAAATAGTTTATATCATCATCAGACCACGATAAATTATTACTTAATTTTACCTTATCATTAAACTTATGCTTGTATTTAATCTGTAAGTCAAAACGTTTGTGTTTTAAATAATCTTGCGGATCGTTATACCTTGTTTTCGGATCCATTCCTGCTACAATAGCTCCATTTTCATCAACCGGAATACCTGTATCGGTATCGTATATATCGTTATTTGTTTGAAAAGATAGTTCTAAGAAATCCTTTTCAGTAGGCGTATAATTAAGCGTAAAAGAAGCATTGTTGGTATTTATACCATAATCTCTCCAACCACTAGATTTAGTAAGCCCAAAATCTACTCTATATTTTAGTTTTTCATTAATTGGCCCGCCCATACCAGCAGACATTTCATAGGTATCAAAAGAACCATAAGTAGCACTAAACTCTCCAGAAAAAGTATCGGTTGGTTTTTTTCGCACTATATTTATAATACCACCTAAAGCAGAGTGTCCGAACATAACACCAGCAGGGCCTTTAAGTACTTCAATATGGCTAACATTTGCTAAGTTAGTACTAGGTGCACTTGTTGAAAGGTTATGACGCTCGTCTCTTACACCGTCGTTTAATAATACAAAATTATTAAAACCTCTAATTCTAAATGTTTGAAAACCACCATACCTGTTTATAGGTCTAACCCCAGTAGCACTTTTAACTGCACTCCCTAAATCATTAGAATTTCTAAGTTTAATTAATTTAGAACTTACACTATTTGTTGTTAAGGGGGCGTCTAAGTTTTTTATTTGAAGCTTATTTAGTGCAGTACTTTTTTTTCTTTTAGCAGAAATGGCTACGCTTTTTAGTTCAAAAGATGTAGGTTGTAAATAAACGACTGACGGTAAGTTTTTAAATAATACGTTTACTGATTTATAGCCTATGTATGAAATATTAATTTTATCGTTCGGTTTTCCTGTAATTTTAAAAAAACCGTTCGTATTTGAGGTTGTTCCTTTTTTAGAATTTTTATTTAGGATAGATGAAAACTGAATAGGATGGTTGTTTAGTTTATTTAAAAGTTGAACAGATTTTGTTTTCTGCGCAATTAATAAACTGGTAGTAAGTAAAAAAAAGAATACTAATTTTAATTTCATTGTGTTTCATTTGTTCCGAAATTAAAATATAAGAGTAAGAAGCCTATAAAAAATAGGCCATCGAACACGTTAACTTTTATTCCCGAAAGTTTAAATTATGTTTTTGATTTAGGCAGGTCTCCTGACTTAGCTTAGCGTTCATTTACCTTCCCATAGTTTTAACTTTAACTACAGTGGTTTTTATTAATGAAGCCTTTAATAAGCTTTACAGTTGCGGGAACAGTTTTGGATTTACACCAAATTCCCTTTTAATTCTTATGCTAAATTTTACAAGAGCATAAAAAACCAAAAATCGGGGCGAATATATAGTATTTATACTATTTATGAATAATTTTTTTTCAAATAAATAGTATTATAGAGGTCAGTAGTTAAATGCATATTATTAAGCACTTGACTTTAAACAGAGTGGAGCAGCTCTTGTTGTCAGGTCGAGCATTGCTGAAATCAAAAGACAGTTTGATTGAAAGTACTAAACGAAGTTTCGAGATCTATTCATTATAACCTAAAATTTATTTCTATCGTATTAATTATATCATAGCTTCTAAAATAAGTTTTGTTCTAATAACAGCAGAAGTTTTGGGCAGCATAATAATTTCGAATCCTTTTTTGGTATACTGTTCCAGTAGCGCTTTTTCTAGGGTTAAACAATACTCAAACTCTTGTAATCTCTGTGCATCTTTACAGTAAATATCAAACCAAGTAGGCGCAAAAAACACTTTTTTATGATACACTTCTTTATAAGGAAACTCTTGTAAATATTTAGGTATCGGTTTGTTTGCTACCGTTAAATACGCTTCTAAATCTAGTAACGATCTATCACAAACTTGAGTACTTACATTTAATAACTCTTTACTCGTTAGTTTAAAAACCAGTTCTGTAAAACGATTAATATCCTCCCAAGGCATTCCGTTGCTATTATTTTCTTGCTCATTAATAATAACTCTTCTAGAAACTTCATCCATACAAGGAATTGTATCTTTTAAAAGATTTATTAAAGTAGTTTTACCAGTACCAGGAGCACCGGTAATTATATATTTTTTAGGTTGGTTATGCATAGTTAACTACTAATAGTAAACAAATGATGATAAAAGTAAACAATATACTAGCGGTATAATTAATGGTAGCCACTCTTTTAATTTCTGCGTGTTCAATCTTTCGAGTATTGTCGCCTATAAAAGGTTTGTCTACTAATTTACCATGATAATAATTAGGCCCTCCAAATTTACAGTTTAAAATATAAGCTAAAGCAGCTTCAGGATACCCTGCATTAGGACTACTGTGTTTTTTGCCCTCTTTAATAACAAAAGAAATACCGTTTATTTTAAATTGAACAACTAACATTAACAAAGCCGTAATTCTTGATGGTATATAATTAACAACATCGTCGAGCTTTGCAGCAAACCGACCAAATAACAAGTATCGGTCATTTTTATACCCAATCATAGAGTCGAAGGTGTTAATCATTTTATAGGCCATGGCTCCGGGAACTCCTAAAATTAAAAAGTAAAATAACGGCGCAATAACCCCATCGCTTAAATTTTCAGACATGGTTTCAAAAGTTGCCACTCTAATCTGCTGCTCATTTAATTGATTGGTTTCTCGACCAACAATCCACGATAAGCGTTTACGTCCTGCTGCTAAACCTTCATTTTTTAGCGTATTAAAAACAGCATAGCCTTCTTTTACCAATGTTTTGTTGGCTAGGCAGTAAAACAACATGATTACTGAAAATACAATGGCACTAATTTTAAAATCATTTGCATGTAACCATTCTATAATTAAATAAGGTACCGTAAAAGAAATGCTAACTAAAGTGATGGTTAAAAGCGCCCCTTTTAAAAGCTGGTACTTATTTTTATTAAGCCATTTTTCACCCAAAGAAATACTATTACCAAATAGTATAATAAGGTGCGGTAGTTTTTTAGGATCTCCTAAAAGTAAATCCAACCCAAAAGCAATCACAAGTATGTAAACTGAGGCTAAATCCATACTTTTAAGGCTGTAATAAGTGTGTCATTCGCTTCTTTACTTTGTGTAGAAAGCCGAATAAATTCCCCTTCTAAATTATTAAAGTTTGTAGCGTCTCTAATTAAAATTTGATGCTTTTCTATTAAATATTCTTTTAATTCTTTTGCTGATGTATGTAGTAATTCAACTAAAAAATAAGACGTATTGCTTTCACAAACTTTTATCCCTTTTAACTGGGCAAGTTCTTTCCTAAAGGTTGTAGTTTCTTCTAATAATAAAGAAGCGTTAAATTGAAGCGCTTCGTAATTGTTAAAAATAAACTCTCCTGCTTTTATGGCTAATAAATTAACACTCCAAGGCATTTTTAGCTGTAAAAGCGCTGTTATGTTTTTTGAATTTGTAACAATATAGCCTAAGCGCAACCCAGGAATTGTGAATGTTTTAGTTAATGAGCGAACAACAATTAAATTATTGTAGGTGCTCGTTAATGCGGTAATGGATGTTAAGTTGTTGGTAAACTCTATATAAGCTTCATCAATAACAAAAGTGGTTGTTGGTTTTTGTTTAAAAAGAAGTTCTAGTTCCTTTTTAGAAAAAATACGACCAGTTGGGTTGTTAGGGTTGCATATAAACAGTAGATCAGCGTTGGTGTTTTTTATTTCATCGCTAGAAATCAAATCATATTCTAACTTAAAAATTTTACAAGCATCTTCATATTCAGAAAAAGTAGGTGCTACAATAGCTGCTTTTTTAGCTGAAAATAATTGTGCTATTAAATAAAAGGCTTCTGTTGCTCCGTTGGTAAACAAAAATTGATTGCTATGAAGCTGAAACTTTTTAGCCGCCAATTCATTCAGTTCATTGGCAGTAGGCGAGGGGTAGCTTTCAATTTTTGTAACGTTTCTCGAAATTTCATCAAGTAACGGTTTTGGGCATCCTTTATAATATACGTTAGAGCTAAAGTTGTGTTTAATTTTTCCCTCCACTAAATGAAGATCATCACCATGTCCGTTTAACATTCTTGTGCGCTATTTTTTATGATGGTTTTCATGTCTAAATTCTCAGCAATCCAATCGGCTAATTTATCAAATTGTGCCGCTTTAAAAGCTTTATAATTCAGCGCTTTTGCATTCGGGAATTTTAATTGCAGTAATTCGGTTACTATTTCTTCATTATCAAAAATACCATGTAGGTAGGTTCCCCAACTTTTATTTCCATCAAAATAACCCTCTTTCGTATTATTAATAAGATTCAAATGTTTGTTTTTAGGCACAATCGTTTCTCCCATATGAATTTCGTAGCCTTCACAAGTTTGTTCAAAGTCTTTAAACTTAAAATTACGCTGTACCGTTTGTTTTGTTTTTGTTAGGGTGGTTTCAATAGTAAATACCCCCAAACCAGGTTCTTCTTTATTCGTACTTTCTACCGAAAACGGATCTTTAATTGTGTTACCTAACATTTGATAGCCTCCACAAATTCCGATAATAGGAATGTTCGCATATTGCTTTTTAATAACACTATCTAATCCGTCATTTTTTAAAGCGATTAAATCTTCAATCGTATTTTTTGTACCCGGAATAATGAGTACATCTGCTTTGTTTAGTTCTTCAGCGTTTCTGGTGAAATATAAATTGATAAGTGGTTCTTGTTCTAATGCCTGAAAATCGGTGTAATTAGACATATAATGGAGTTTTACTACCGCTATATTTAATTTATTTTCAACCGCCGTTGTTGCTCTTTGGTTTAAAGCAACGGAATCTTCTTCTTCAATTACAATATCTTTTGCATAGGGTAAAATACCCAAAACAGGAATCTTGGTGAGCTCTTCTAGTTTCTTTTTTCCATCAATAAATAAAGCGGCATCGCCTCTAAACTTATTAATAATAATTCCTTTTACTAATTTACGTTCCCAATCTTCTAACAATTCAATAGTACCATACACACTACCAAAAACGCCGCCTTTATCAATATCAGCTACTAAATATACGCAGGCATTGGCAGCTGCTGCCATTCGCATATTTACAATGTCTCTATGTTTTAAGTTCAGTTCGCTAATGCTTCCAGCGCCTTCCATTACAATAGGGTTGTGTTTTGCCGCTAATTGATGAAACGATTTTTTAGCTTCCTCAAAAAGCTGTTTTTTATTGTCTCCTAGAAAATACTCTTTCGCCGTTTGGTCGCCAATTGGTTTACCGTGTAATACTATCTGCGATTTATTTACCGACGATGGTTTTAATAAAATAGGGTTCATTTCTACCGTTGGCGGAATGCCACATGCTTCTGCTTGTACCGCTTGGGCTCTTCCTATTTCCAAATTATCAGGCGTAGAAAAACTATTTAACGACATGTTTTGGGCTTTAAACGGTGCAGGTGTATATCCTTTTTGTTTTAGCCATCTACAAATTCCTGTGGTTATCCAGCTCTTTCCAACATCCGATCCGGTGCCAACCAACATTATAGGTTGTAGTTTTTGCATGTAAGTTTATTTTTTAGAAAAACAAAAATATTGAATTATATATACTTTGTGTGGGCTTACTGATAAAGTTTCTTAGAAATCGTTTTTTAAGATAAATGAATATCAAATAAGTGTATTACATAAATCTCGCCTCTTATTAAAAGGCGAGATATAAAAATTACTGATTAATTAGCTTCTTCTCTAGAGTGATGATACTCTTCATGATCTGGATTCAATTGATTTCCATGATTAACATCGTCTGGGTGATTTGTTTCATTTTCTTTCATAATTATTGATTTTCTTTTTTTTTACTGGTTTTAATTTTTTATCAGCTGCTGCTTTTATTCTATCAGTAGCTTCTTTAGTCATCTTTTTTTTTGTTCTAGTGTTTTATTTTTTTTAGCAGCTATCTTTGCTCTTTCAGGAAATCCTTTCTTTTTGTCTCTTGGCTTTTTACCGTTATTAGTTACTTTTTTTTTTACTGGTTTTAGCTTTTTATCAGCTGCTGCTTTTATTCTATCAGCAGCTTCTTTAGTCATTTTTTTTTTAGGTTTTATAGCTTTATTTTTTTCAGCAGCACTTTGTGCTCTTTTTGTAAAACTATCTCCTGTTACATTCTCTATTTTTGGTTTTCTAGCCGTTGTACTTTGTACTCTGGCCGCTGCCGCTGTTGTCATCTTTTTTTGATTACTCATAATTTTTGATTTTAAATAATATTTTATTTTTACAGAACTGTTGTTCTTTATTCAAAGATGCAGATGATTATAATTAAATTTCTCTAATAGTGATAGACCGCTTATATTTGGGATATTAAGTTGCTTATTTGTGATATTAAAAAGAAGAAAACTTATTTTTGATATATAATTACACCTAAACCGTTTTATGAATCGTTACTCAGATTACTCAGTGCTAAATAGAGAATTAGAAGTGTTAGTATATGTGATTCTTGTGCTATTAGGTTTATTAATAGTAGTAGTTATTAGAAATTGGTATAACCTTTATAAGAAGCGTTCTTTTAGAAAAGAGAATACAGGAATAAAAGAACAACTAAAAGCAAGTAAAATGGTTATTGCAAACCATGAAAAAGAATTTAAAAAAATAATAAAACTAAAAGAAAAACTAAAAGAAAAACAGCATCTAGTTTTTGAATTAGAAGAAGAGATTACAGGGTATAAACAAAAAATTCATGTAACGTTAAACAGTAAAGAGAAGGAAATAGCGCAACAAAAAAAGGAAATAAATCATCAAAAAAGAGCCTACGATCGTTATGTCGATTTTAAAAATGTAGAAGCTAATAATACAAGGCTAGGGGCACATTTTATGAAAAATGTAATTAGTCAAATTTATGATGATATAGAAGATATCGAGTTAGGTTATAAAACTTTTTTAGGGATACAATATAAAAAAACCAAAGAGAAAAAAAAGATACCATCAGTAAAAGCGTTAAAAAACATTTTTAAGCTTTTAGATTATAATGTTTCGGCATTAAATACAGAACGGACAACTATAAAAGAAGAGTTAAAACATATTAATATATTTTTAGAATTAATACAATACTTAAAGCCTAACGCAAAAATACTAGTTCATAATTCATTAAGTAAAGATCAAAATATGGGAATAAAGATTAAACCTACTTTATTTTTTCCGTTTTTAGAGAATGCATTGAAACATGGTGATTTAAATAATGAAAGTTCATTTATAAGTATAGATATTAAAGAAAATAAACAAAAACAACTTAGTTATTGTTTAGTAAATAGTACAGAACATTTTTTAATGAATAAACTAAATGAGAATATTTCTAGTAAATTTGGTTTGAATGCATTAAAACAACTTATAGATACTTACTACCCTGGTAGTAAAATAGAGAGCGCCCCAATATCTAATAATCAATATTTGGCTGAATTAACTTTAAATATAAAATAATGATACGTTATATACTTGTTGATGATAACCCTAAAATTTTAGAAAAAGTAAAGGCTAAGATAAGCACTATTGCTAACGATTATGAATTAGACCATATAGCTAGTTTTAGTAGTTCTAAAAAGGCTTTTGAGGAAGTTAACGAAGCTGGTTATGACTTGCTAATTGTTGATTTTGATATGCCTGTTTATAATGGTATTGAGTTAGCGCAAAAAATAGCTACTAACAAAAAAATAATATTTTTAACTTCAACTACTAATAATGAGAAATTAATAATCAATAATCTAGATATTTCTGGTTACTTAAGTAAGCCATTTGAAATTGATGAGTTTAAATGCATATTGAAAAATAAAATTATTGGTAAAATAAAACCAAAAATAAATACAAGAAAAAATATTAGCCTTGAAAAAGGAAGCAGTAATTATGTATTTAACCCTGAGGATGCTTTTTATATTACGACTGCAAAAATAGGAAATGAGCAGTCTAAAAAAAACTATGTTTCTATCTACGGAAAAAATGATACTGTTCTTATAGCAAATATTCGTTTTACAATTACTGAACTATCTGAAAAATTAAGGGGTTACAATTTTCAAAAAATAAGTAAAAGTACCCTTGTAAACTTAAACCATGTTAAATCTACAATAGGCAAAGAAATTAAATTTCATCATTCTAAACAAATATTTGAAATGACAGATAATGAAAAACCTAATTTTAAAACGAGGTTAAAATTATTATTTGGAGTCTAATGTATTTTTGTAGCCTATTTCAGTAAAATACATCTCCTTATTTTCTATTTTTGGTGCAAATGGTTATAAAATAAGCACCATTGCTTCCATAATCCCAATTTTGTAATTAAGTAGAGGAGATGCAGTATTTATTCTTGAATTAGTCCATATTATGGATGTTGGTTCTAAAATTAGCTATTTATTACCTGTTCTCTATTGATAATTCTATTTCTTCAAACCTAATTTTTTATTAACATATAGGTTAATACATCTTCTTTAAAAGCCCCCTATAACAGTGGACTCTTTCTTACTTATAAAGTATATTTTATTAAGCGATTAAAAAAAGTTTACCACAGGCACGAGCATCTGATAGTGCTTGATGGTGTTCTAATTGGATATTGTTTTGTTGACAACACGCATTTAAATTTGCAGGCTTATAGCCTTTGGCTTTATATATTTTCATTGTGCACACCCATTTTTCTGCAATATTCAACTCCGAATAGTCAATGCTATAATCTCGCATTGTTTTCGTCAATACATTTCTGTCAAAACTCTCATTATGCGCAACCAGTGTTTTACCGTGAATACGTTTCTTTATTTCAGGATATATTTCATTAAAACTAGGCATGTTTTGGGTATGCCTTTCTGTAATTCCGTGCACTTTAATATTGTGCCAATTATATTCATTATTCGGCGGTTTAATTAAAGCGTGGTATTCGTCAATAATTTCTCCATTTTCAAAGGTTACGATACCCACCGAACAAATATGATGACTTGTAGCTGTTTCAAAATCTATTGCTGTAAAAGATGTTTTCATAATGTATTAGATATCTTTAATTGAGTTTATAACGACCATTAGTTTTTACCTTAAAGTCTAACATGATTCTATCAAAATAAGATTGATAAAACCCAAATGGTTAATTCAATAATCCATTTTGAAGTTCTTTATGAAAAGCTAAAATTACTCCTATACTTTTTTGGTCTATACGTTGGCAATGTACGATTGCATTATCAATGTTTTCTATAATTTTATCAAAGCCTCCGTTATTAAATATATCTCCAGCTTCTCCCTTAAATTTTCCTTCTGTTACGATAGCCTCTTTTAACTCTTCAATAGTTTCAATATTTGGCATTGGAATAAATACCATACTATCAAATAAACTTAATGAATCATTTAATTCTTCAACTTTTCTATTGATTGTACTTTTTAAAATAGTCACTTGTCCGTCAGTTACATCTTCTTTGGTTTGTAGCTCATTTACTTCATTAAAAATAATATTTTTGCAAGTAACAAAATCCTTATAAACTTTGATTATAGTATTGTGTTGAGCATAAACTTGTAACAAGGCTTCTGCTTTAGCTTTTTGTTTAGCTAAAGCTAAATGAAACCCACAAAAAGAAGTATCCCAATCTTTAAAGCTATTATTAAACAGCTCCTCTCTTTCGGTTATTATTAACTGATACCCTTCATTTAGATCTTTCTTTTTATATTCTTTATTTTTAAATGTAAAAGAATTTTCTAGCACTGATCCTTCTGCTATTTGACTTGCTTTTAACATTAAAGCTTCTAATTCCTGTATCGGTTTCATTAACTCTAATAATTCTTTTTTATGTGATTTTGCTACCGTTGCCAAAATATTTTTATTTTTTATGGCTTCATACCTTAAGTTTTCAGGAGTATCAATATGTAAAAATCTGTTTTCAAAAGTATTATAGTATTCAGCTAGCAGTTCTTTTCCTTGTGATTCTTGAACCATAAATTCTCTAAAAGCTACATCACGAGCAAATTCTTTTGGCTCACTATTTATGTATTGCTTATATATTAAGCTTGTCATTTCCTCCTGAAGAATAGTTGGGTTACTAAAAAGTAGCCATGGAGACCGATTATCTTGTTCACAAACTATATATGGTACTTTAGCATTATCCTGCCTTTTATCGTTAGTTGGGTGACTTGCATACATATCTGCTTTAGATACTAATGAACTTGTAAAATACGTTTGTCCTCCTCTTGAATCTTTAGATAAATTACTTAATAAACGATGTTGTTCTTCGGCTATCTCTGCTAAAGACTGAGTGTTATGTGTATATAAATTTTTTACAAACAGTTTTTTCTTGCTTGCTAGATAAGCATTATTTATTGTAGCATTCCACTTCTCAAAACCACTATCTAAACGCCAAAGCCCAGATAAAATAGCATCACTACCAGATGTACTTATAGCAACCTTATCAGCATTAAACTCCATCTCTCTTGATAAAGAAGAATACATTAAATTTAAGAACATATAAAACAATCCTAACACTTGTCTAATTACCCAAATTACAGGAGTAATTACCCATGCAGCGGCAGATAATCTAATATCAGAAGCACGCCATTGATCTAATAAGTCGTCCCATTTATCTCTATCGTAAATCATACCATGAATTATGGTGTTTGCAGAAATAATATAACTACCAATTTTCATACTTCGTTGTGAAAAATGACCAAATTCATGACTCATTACTGCTTTAAATTCTGATAAATTCAAACAGGATACTAGCCCCATACCAATAGTAAGTTCTTTTTTTACTGGTAAAAACAGGCTCAACCACATGTTTGTATATGAAACATACGCATTCACATCAGGGTCTACATAAATATTTTTAGGTTTAGGTGCACCGGTTTCTTTACAAATAGTATGAATAAACCCCCATAATTCAGCATGTTCTTCTTTTTTAAGTTTAATACGATTTACCTGCTTATCGTTTTTTAATTTTAATATAAATTTTAGGGTAAACACAAACAACATTGCAGCACCAGCTATTGCCCCAACTTTTAATAAAATGGTTATTTTATTAACATGACCCATGTCATATATAAAAGCATAATATACCAAATAGCCTAAGCCAATAACTAGCCCAATATATAATGCAAAAAATAGTACAATAGCTAATACAGCTAGAGTAGCTCTGAATAAATACGTAGCGGGTAAATTGGTTAAATTTTTAGGTAATGATTTTGGGCTCTTAGGATAATAATTAGTGTTCATAGAAATTATTCTTTTATTAGTTCTTTTTTTTTACAAAAATAGGTTTTAGAATTCTATTTTTATTCTAGAATAGCAATCAATTCCTTTTGATAGTATTTAAAACGATCAAAAATATTAAGGACTATTATTTTATGGCTAATAACTATGTGCCGTATGTTCATTAACTAGTTTTTTACGGCGTTGTTCCATTACATACACAATATTCGCCCAGTTTAAATGGTCTTCCGTAATAAAATGCGTGCCTTCTTTGTTACATTTTTTTTGATTCGTTCTTATTGAATCAAAATTATAGTTGGTATATATTGTAGCAAAATAATCCTTTGCTGTTTTGCAACGTTTTTTATTTACAGAACATACGAATAGAGTGTTTTTCATTTAATTGTTTTCGATTAACTCTTTCAATATTTCTTCACCAATAGTTTCAGATAGATTCCCTTCATTATCCACCACAGAAACAAATCTCATTTTACATTGATGTTTTATTATTCTTTCTGGGACTATATAGTCATCTGTTTTAAAAGGTTTAAACTCATTGTTCTTATCTGTTCCTGGATATAATAACAATGCTTTTTCGGCATTCCAAAAGCGACAATAAGTATACATTTGTCGTAAATCTGCAACCGAAGCAGAACTATTATTTGGGCATTTCCATTTGGTATCAATGATATATGTTTTTCCTTCTTTTTTTAAAACAATATCAGGGCGTAAACTATTGTTACCCCAAAAGGATTTAGATTCTTGCCCAAAAACTTCAATATTTGTACCTTCACAATGTTTTTGTAATTGTTTTAATATATATTCTTCCCATAGCACATTCATGTCAAATAATAAAGAAACCATTTTCTCTTTACCACCAGAAATATTAGGGGAGTAGTTTAATATAATTAATCGAGCGAGTTCTAAACCATAACTATAACTAGCTGATTTTCTATTTAATTTAATAGAATTTACCTGCTGCTTCGTTATATTTTTTCGACTAACTTCTGGAAAATTAAGATCTAAACGTTTAAAACGATCGTGCAATCGAGTTCCTTTGGTAAATTGACCTACAATCTCTAATGCATTGTATAAAGTTTGATGTAGCAAATGATTTGTGTCATATACTTGATGCGTCGTGTAAAAGCGTTCTTTATGCACTAAGTTTTTTTGAATATGACCAGCAAACTCAAGCTTTCCTTTTAAAGCTTTGGTGTTGCTAGTTTGTTTACGGTATTGTTTAATACAACCTTTATGTAAAAGGTTGTCTATCTCCGATAAATATAGCTCAAAATAAACTTCTAGTAAATTTAGGTTTGTACGTTTTACATTTGCTGCACCTGCTGATTCTGGGTTAAGTTTACCGGATGCTTGTAACATATGTAACAAAACTCCTTGCCATTTACTATCGTCATCATTCTTATCAGCTTTCGGGTGAATCTCAATCGATAAGCCATCTATTTGAATGATGCCTACATATTGGTTAAACTGAATACCTTTGGAAATAGGTCGAAAATATTTCCAATCATGGTATTCGTTTAATTTTAATAGTGCGTCTAAATGCTTTTGATTAAAACCCTGCTCACCAACATACAGTCTTTGATGTTCGTATATTTTAATATGTTTATACATTTGCTAACTCAGGAGCAACTTGTTTTTCTTTACTAGGTGTAGCTTCTTTTTTTATACCTAATGTTTCATGTATTGCTTTTATAATATTATTAGTATCAATTTTTTGTATTTGAAAAGAAGCAGTTTTAAAATCATTTGAATTTTCATATGTGAAATCTGCAAATTTTACTTCTTTGTTTTCTTTCTGTTGAATAAAACCTTTTCCTAAGACCAATCCTATTTTACCATAATCACCATAAAAATATTCCTGTAATAAAGGAATTACTTTATTTTTAAAAACGGAAGCTAGTTCTTCAGTATCTCCGCTTTCAATAGCAATGAAGTAGGAGTGACCTATCGTATGATCTCTATCTAATAACAATTCAATACGGTTGTTAATAGTTTCTAAAACCTTTTTTAAATTAAAACCGTCAAATAAAATATTTTCTAATAATTCTGGTTTTGGCATTATTTCTTTAAACTCAAAACGTCTTCGTAAGGCAGTATCTAAGGCTTCTACAGATCTATCTGCTGTATTCATAGTTCCTATGATGTGAAGATTCGAAGGGATACCAAATTCTTTTTTAGAATAGGGAAGTTTTACAGTAATTGCTTCGTCTTGCCCCAAACGTTTGTCTGGTTCTAATAAGGTGATTAGTTCACCAAATATGGCAGATACATTTCCTCTGTTAATTTCGTCAATAATTAAAACATGATCTTTGGGAGTAGAAATTTCATGTTTTTTAGTAAAAGTTTGTTCGAAATAATCAACTTTAATATCATCGCTATTAAACTGATAAATGGATTGTTGTGAAATGTTTTTATCTACAAATAAACTCGGATCTGCATCTAAGCTAGTTGCTAACCATTTTACTTTTCTAAAATGATGATACGGGATATTGCTATGCTCTTTGTATTCATATTCACCCGTTATTATACCAATCGCATCAATAATATGATTTCCTAGTGAAACTAAAACAATATCTCCAATATTCATTTTTTGAAAGATGAACATTGCTTGTATGTGATATTTTGATTCTTCAATTAAATAGGAAAATTCATTCTTAAACTTATTTCTATAGGTATCCCAATTTTTAATGCTGTTATATTCAGAATAATCTTCTTCGTCTCCCCAGCCTAATGATATATAATTGTTATTAATACACCAATTATGTACGTCTTTTCTGTTTTTACCTCCAATACTCATTTTAAAATAATTTTTATTTTTAAAATCGATAGTATTGGTTTCTGATTTTATTTCTCCTTTTAAACCTTTTGCTTTAGTTACAATCTGTTTAAATATTCCATCTTCTATTTCGTATGTAACTTTTTTATCTTCTGAAGTTTTTGGTTTTATACCTTCTACAAAATCCTCATAACTGATAGACTGATGAAAGGTGGTAAATACAATTTGTTCCTTTTTATGGAGTTCATTATATCGCTCTACGATGGCTTTTCTATCTTCTTCTGTATCCTCATAGGTAGTTTTATCTATAAGTTCAACCGCTAATTTTTTAGTGACATAGGTTTTTCCTGTTCCAGGAGGACCATACAGTATTTGATTGCTTACTGAAATAGTATCTTCAAAAAGATATATTTTCTCTTTAAAAAAAGAAACGAAATTAGAATGCCCTTTACCTTTATGCTCATAATGTGTTTTACGATCAAATTGATACCTTTTTATCTCTGATAATTCTTTAATATCTTCTTTCGTTAAAAAAGTAGTTGTTTTTTCTTTAAAATAAAAACTTAAATATTTTTCAAAGTTATCTGAATAGATTTCAATTGTTAAATCGGCATACCCATTTAAATACCCCCTAAATTCTTTAATTAAATTTTCTAACATATTTTTTTCTTTATTTTCTTCAACAAATTTTTCACTTAAAAATAGGATGTAATTGTTTTTACCTAATAAAGCTTTTGGAATACCATTACTATTTTTAAGATCATACTCTTCAAAATCAGAGTTCTTTTCTCTTTCTGCTTTATTCAATAAAAATAAGATAGTATTTATATGTTCTTTTACGTTTAAAGGGTTGACTAAAAAGAAATCTATCTCATCAAAGTAACTGTTTATTTCCTCTAATTTTCTAACTATACTACTAGGTGTATCACCTAAGTAATTGCGATAAGAATCATGAGTATTTATATTTAACCAATTTGCAAACGCTTCTTTTACATCTGTTAACCCATTAGCATATTGTTGCCATAAATTATGGCTAAACTCAAAAAAGTTATCTTGTTTTTTTTGTTTTAAAATTTCTCTATGAAATATTGAAACAGGAGTTTTATTTATAAAAGGTATTTGTAAGTTTTTAGCGACATAGCGTAACGCTTCTAGTTTAAATATATTTATAACATTATAATTACCATATAAAAAAGCAATTTTCCATTTATAGGCTGTTCCTAAATCAATCTCATCAATAGTTTCTATAGTATCTCCTTGAGCATTTGTAGCTATTGCAATAATTATTTGTTTGATTTTCTCAAATGCTTCTTCTGCTGTTACTCCATATTTGGTATGCCAAGCATATTCTCCATCAGAATCACGATTATTAGCTTTTTTTGTTTTACTATCTGAGCCTTTTTTATAAACTCCAAACTTATAAGAACTTCCTCCAACAACACTTCCTAAATCTCGGGTAATATGCTCTACCCAGTAGCAAAAAGAATCTTCTCTATTTGTGTTCGTATATTCTTGAAGCTCCATTTCTTGTAGCTTTTCTATAGGCCACTTTTCTAAAAATAGCTGTTTTGAGCTTTCTAATTCTTTATTCATAACTTTTTTTATTTATCAATTAAATTATTATGTAATAAAGCGAAAAAAATATCGATTTTTACAATTATGATTTTTATTAAATTTAATTACTTCCTTGATTTTATGGGAGATTTTCTTGATTACTTTTTTTAGTCGCCTAAAAATAAAGAACTTCAAATAATTAAGGTTACGGAAAGCCATAAGAAGCTAGAAAAAAGTAATGGACGTATTAAAAAAGATCTTATGAGCTTTCTTATTCTTTATTTCAAAATCAAATCATTCTCCCAAAGAGCCAATACAACATTCATTTGAGAGTTATGCTTTTTATCTCCAAGTTCTAATTGTTCCCATAATTCTTTCGGTAAAAATGTATTTTGCTTTAATATATCAATAGCTTGTAAAGCATATTCTTTATTCTTAACTGACTTGGTATAATTTCCTTTTGGAATTCCTTTTACTAAACCTTCTTCACATAAACCTAAAAATGCATTTTTTGGGCAACCTTTTTCTTGTGAACTTTTGGTATCAAAATTTTCTTTTACATATTTAACCCACATTTCCTTAATACAGTTAGATTCTTTGAAATTTTCAACGCATTCTATAGCTGTTTTGGCATATTTGTTATGGGCAGTCATACTTTTTTTAACAATTAATTTCTCACTCCACAATCCCAAGACAACATCCATTTGAGAATTATGGGGCATGTCACCTAAAGAGAATTCTTCTGCAATATGATTCCATAACTCATTTCTTGAAAGAGTAGAGTTGGTTCTTAATAATTTTACAGCTGCAATAGCGTATTTTTTATTCTTCTTTGAGGTTGATTTTTTTAAATAAAAATCAGCTTTAATTCCTTTGACTAAACCATCTTCACATAAGCCTAAAAAAGCATTTTTAGGACAAGGTTTTTCTTGAGAAGAATCACTAAAAGAAAGTTCTTTAGTTGCTTTTTTCCATGCCACAATGGGATTTACTCCACACAAAGCAGCTTCTATAGCTGCTGAACCATATCTATCGTAATTAGTATCCATAAAAAACAATTTTACTTTTTCTTTTAGTATATATCATTTACTTAAAGTAACATAGCACTGTTTCTAAATGATACTTCTTATTATCAAATTATATTATCCGTTTCGTACCTAATTAATCATTACTAGGAAAATAAAGATCATGATAAGCATCTACAAAATCTTTTGTTTGGTTTACAACAGTAGTTACCATTTCTTCAAAATAAGTAGGATTATTTATTAGCTTTTCAAGTGTATTAGTACTTGTTAAATTTAAAGGATTGTCCTCTGTAGTTTTAAGATCGCTTATTAAAGGCCAATAACTGCTTAATCTATAATCACCATCTCTTATAGTATCATACTCATTTTTTCTATCTAAAATACCAACAAACATACATCCTTTAGTATTTCCTTGACCAGAAAACGATTCTAACCCTAGTAGGGCTCCTTTTTTATCAAGAGCATCAGATTTTAACCATATTTGTGAATAAACATTTGTAATATCGTTACCAAGTACTGCGTTTACATTTAGTTCTAAGTTATTTAATTTATCGCAAATTGCGTTTCTAAATTTATCTCTAATGTTATCGATTGCTTTTTGATAATGAGAATGTATATATTTAGCCTCCTCAAGATTATTTACAATGAGTGTATTTAAATCATTTTCTAAATTATTATCCATGCTATTCGTAATGTTTTTAATTAAAATCTGATATTGTTTTATGACACTTTCTACTATTGAATTTGTTTTAACAATAGCTAAACATTGCGTTAGCCAATTTAATATATGGTTGTTATAAGAAATCACTTTATAATCTCTATCTGTTAAATTATCAAGACTTTCTTTTGTTGGTTGCCTTCCTGTTTTACTTAAATAGAATAAATCACAAGCACCACCTTTAAACAGACTATATCTATATAGTTGTTTTGGTTGATCGCCTGCATCAATTTTATTTTCTATAGCTATTGCTTTTCCTGAAGGAAATGTTATTAAAATATCTATAAAACCACCGCTTGTATAATCTTCAGGTATTTTACCCAAATAATGTTCTGTTTTTACTTTGACTAACATTAAATCTTCCTCTTCATAATTTTTGTAACCAATTTCTTTAAGGAATAGAGTTAAAAATTTTTCATTTTGATAATGAGTTCCTTTAGGATCTAATAGTGCCACCAACATTGCAGCATGTGTTTTGGTTTCATTCGTTTCCATACCTAAGATGGAAAAAACATTAAAGTCTTCTCCTTTTTCTCTACTATCTTTAAGATGGGCACTTACAATGTCTCCAGACTCATGAAGTAATGTTTCTAATTTGGTGTATTCCATAAAAAGTTCTTTTTAAGCAGTCCACTCGCTAAACTGACCTTCAGCTTGTTGCATGATTTCTTCTAAAATTTCATTAAGTTTCAGTAAACTTACTTTCTTTTTTAATTCTTTTTTTACGGCTAACCGTATTGCAGCTTTAGCTTCTCCTTTTTTTGTCCAATCTAATTCAAGATTATCCTTTACGGCTTTTACAACTGCATGTACAATATCCTGAACTAATCCTTTTTCTTTAATAAGGTCTTGTTTCGTTGCTAGGATATCATAGAATGCTAATTCCTCTTCGCTTAAACCTAACTCTTTGGTTCGTTTATCATCATTTTGTAAATCTTTTGCACGTGTTACCATTTCGGCAATAGTGGCGTAACTATCTAATGCATTGGTGTGGTACCTGTCTATAACTTTTTCTAACTCTTCCCTTAGTGAAGTGTATTTTTTAATGTTTTTATGAAGTCGAAGTTTAATTTCATTTTTCAGAATATTTTTTATCAATTCTATCTTTAAAGCATGACCATCTTTTTCTTGCTTTGCACCCAATAAAAAGGTTTCGTCTAAAATGGAAATGTCCGGCTTCTCTATACCTGCCATTGCAAAGACATCTACAATATCTTCTGAATCGATACTTTGGCTAATAAGTTCTTTAATTTTTTCTTTTTGCTCGCCTCTGCTATTGGTTACAGATTTTGCGTTACGAATTGCTTTAGACACATGTTGTGCAAATATTACAGCTACTGCATACTCTTGTATTTCAGGCTGACTTTTTACGATAGATAATAAACTAGACACCGTTTTTTCTGCCTTCATATAATTATTAGCGTCTTGTTCATATTTAATAACATGATTTAAAGCTGCCTTTACTAATAATACTTTGTCTCCATCTCGTAAGCGTTTCCAATCAGTATAATCAATGGTTGCAGGAATAAATGCTTTGCATATTTCAACCTGATTAAAAAACAACTCTAAAGCTTGATGCATATCTATCGTTGGCTTGCCTTTTCCGCCACCGCCAGTATATTTACCAGTTGCTGTTTTTAAATTATCGCCAATACCAATATAATCTACAATAACACCGTTTTTCTTATCTTTTAAAACTCTGTTGGTTCTGGTAATGGCTTGCATTAAATTATGACCTTTCATAATTTTATCTATATACATGGTATGCACACAAGGTGCATCAAAACCAGTTAGCCACATATCTCTAACAATTACAATTTTTAAAGGATCGTCTTCTTTTTTAAACCGCGCTTTTATACCTTCGGTAGCATCTTTAGTTCTAATATGCGGATTCCAACCTACGGGATCTTTAGAAATATTACCTGTCATAACAACAGCTATTTCTGGGCAACCTTCTAAAGCTGTTAAAGCATTGTACATTTTTACGCAATTACGTCTGCTCATGCAAACCACCATGGCTTTTCCTGCTAAGGTGTTGGTTCTGTTGGTATAATGATTTAGTATATCTGTTGCTATTTTATGCACACGGTCTTTACTACCAGCGGCATCTTCAATAGCTGCCCATTTTAGGTTACTATTATCCTCAATGTCTTCGGTTATCGCATCTACTTCGGCATCAATATTTTCATTCCATAAATGCAACTTTGCCAAACGAGGTTCGTAATAAATATTTACGGTGGCGTTGTCTGCTACGGCTTGTTTTATATCGTAGGTATGAATTACGTTTCCAAAAACTTCTTGTGTATCGGCATCTTTACTATCTATGGGTGTTCCTGTAAAACCAATAAAAGAGGCTTGTGGTAATGCTTTACGTAAGTTAGAAGCAAAACCGTCTAATAAACCATATTGCGTTCTGTGTGCTTCGTCTGCCATAACGATAATGTTTTCTCGTTCCGACAAAATAGGATGTTCCAATTCGCCTAGTGCATCGTCCGTGGTTTGTTTTAGTCTGAATTTTTCTATGGTGGTAAAAATAACACCACCAGCACCTGCACTTAACAATTTTCTTAAATCATTGGTGGTATCGGCATGTTGCACATCGCCCACCAAATCTTTTGCTAGCACAAAGTTTTCATACAATTGTCTATCTAAATCACTACGATCTACTTGTACTACAATGGTTGGATTTTTCAATGCGGGTAAACTGCGCAAAATACCAGTGTACATTGCCATAGAAATACTTTTACCTGAGCCTTGGGTATGCCAAATAACTCCAATACGACCATCACCAAACGGACGTACCGATTTTTTTGCTGCGGCTACCGCAAAGTTTACTCCGAAAAACTGGTGATACTTTGCACCTTTTTTTATAAGCGTACCATTATGGTCTTCATGAAATATGAAGTTTTTTATATAATTAAGAATTCTGTCTTTAGGAAACAGACCAAATAACAAGCTATGCATCTGAAAATCGTCTTCCTGTACGGTATCTGTACCATCAATACTTTTCCAAGCGGCAAACCACTCCATACCCGAACTAAACATACCATGTTGTGCCTCGTTACCATCGCTAATAATAGTAATGGCATTATACTCAAACAACAACGGAATGTCTTTTTTGTAATGTTGTATTTGGTTGTGTGCTTCTTTTACATTGGTGTTTTGGTCGTACCAGTTTTTTAACTCAAATACAATTAAGGGCAAACCATTAATGTAAATAATAATGTCTGGACGACGTTTATTTTTCCCTGTAATACTAAACTGATTCACAGCCCAAAAGGTGTTGTTTTCTGGGGTTGTAAAATCGATAGGATATATATGAACTGCTTTTTCTTTACCTGAAGCATCTTCATAAGCAAACTCCAAACCTTTGGTGAGTTTTAAATGAAAACTACGATTACGGTGCTCTAGATCTGCGCCTGCATTATTGGTAAACTCAGACACAGCCAAGGTTTGAATCTCTTTTGGAATGTTTGGGTATTGTTGTTGTATAAACTGAAGCAACCGATCTTTTAATACTACTTCTTTAGTATGGTTTTGGGCTAGGGTAGTACCTAATTGGTGCGTGTATCCTAAATCTGATAACCAATCTATAGTGGCTTGTTCTATGGTTGCTTCTGTTGTCATTTTCTTTTTCTTTCTGTTATTGCTTTTATACCGTCATTGCGAGGTACGAAGCAATCTGTTTTTTATTTAATTACTATCATCGCAAGGAACAAAGCAATCTGTTTCTTATTTAGTTACCATTATGAGATTACTTCACTGTGTTCGTAATGACGTTTTCTACTTGTTCTCTAAATTCTTTCAAACGTACTTCTCCACTTATTAGTTTTGGTAATAGGGTGTCGCGTAGTTTTGTTAGAGTTTGATTTTTATCTTCATTTGAAAAAATCAATCTAGATATTGAATAAAATTCGCTTAAAACCTCCTGAATAATTGAATCTTCTTTTGGCATTGCAATACCAATTGAAAGTAAGTTGTTTTTATTCAATTTTGGTTGTACAGCTCCTGTTAAATAAGGGTTCATGTCCATTTGAGCAATATGGCAAATAATCAATTTATTAATTCCATTCTGTATTCCTTCTAAAATATGTGCATGATTATTAACCCAGAATTTTCCAACTGCACTAAAGCCAATTGGTGTTTTTCGTGAGCGTAAGTTTTCTCCGTCTTCAGATATAATCACATATTCTCCATCAAAAATAAAATCATCAATATTATCAATTATGCCTGATGCTCCATAGTATGGGTATTCCCCTTTTCTTGTACTTCTTTGCCCTGTACTTAAAGGAACTCTTTTAGAATTTAATATGTGTGCTAAATCATTTAATCTTTTCACTTCCCAACCTTTAGGAATTCGCCCCAATTCACTCTCTATAAACTCACCATCTTGAAAAGGACCAAAATCTACAAACCAATGTTTGTAGAATGCCATAGCCATTTCTTCTAAGGTTTTGTTTGTGGCTAGGTTGTTTTCTATTTTATCGTCTATTGCTGATAGGATGTTTGCTATTGCTTTTTGTTCTGGGAGTGGGGGGAGTTTTAATTCAAAATCTTCAATCATAGATTTTGTAATAGCATTCCTTGTTGCTCCAGCACTAGCTAAAGCCAATAATAAATCCTTATTTGATTTTTCTAATAAGGCAAATTTTAAAAAATCAGAATCTAATTGATTATTGTTTGCTCTTATAATAGCAACATGTTGATTTACTCTTGCTGGTAAGTATTCATTTGGAACACTACAAACTCTAGCAACAGAATCCCCTGTTATGTTTAATAATACATCATTTTCTTCAATTATAACATTTTTAAGTTTGTCTGCTTGATCCTCGTCTATAAAAGCTAAACCTCTAACTGAAAATTTAAAATTCAAAACATTTTGACTTCGAATAAGTGAAATACCAGATTCTTTGTATGCGCCTTTTCCTCCTCTAGGTGTTGCTCCACTGCCAATCTTGGTTGTTATTTCAGAGAGTTTACATTTTTTCCAGTTGTTTGGCATCTATAACTTCTTTTTAATTGATTTTTCAATAGACTTAATACGTTGTTCGATTAAACCTACATTTTGACTTTTATCAATTTTAAGTTCTTGTTTTTTAATTAATTGGCTAATTGTTTTTTTCAATGTCTTGTTTCCATTACATTTAAAACTTAGGTATAGATAAAGTTTAAACACTGTTGTTTGTTTAAGAATTGGAATGCTTATTATTTCAATTAGTTCTTCAATTAAGTTTGTGTGGTTTTTTAAATCTAAATCAATCAAAGAAAAATATAAAATTATAAGTTTTAATTCATTACCTTTTTTCTTTTTCTTTAGTTCCTCTATCTTTTCTTTGAGAACAATTTCCATGTTAGCTTGAATTGCCATATCGTAGAAAAATGTTTGTGCTACAATTGGTAAAAATTGAGTAAGAAGTTTGATTAAATTTTTTTCAGTAATTTCATCGTCTACTTCACTTATTCCTTGAGAACTAATGTCTTCTATTAAAGAAAGTGAAAAGGTACATGTACTATTTAAAATAAAATTAAAGACATCTTTATTAAATTCATCTCTTCTTTTAATCTTAGAGTTTCTATATACACGACCTAATATGTGAAGAGCATTTTCTAAATTATCTGAGTTGTTATTTATTTCGCTATAGTATTTTTTTGGTTTTACATCTGATATCCTTTCACCTGAAGGAGCTAAAGACTCTAGTATATCATCTTGTTCTTTTGGTTCAAGAGAATCTTGAATGGTTTCTTTAAGTATTGTATTTACATCTGAAATATTAAAAGAATCCTTTGCATTTACATCTGAAATATTAAAAGAATCCTTTACTTTACCCAAAAGTAAAGCATCTAAATTAGACATATTAACTTCTTTGTTAATGTCGGTATAAATGTGTTTTGTTCGGTCAAAAATTCTTTTTACAAACTCATAATCTTGCGGAATTATACCAGCACAAACTTCAAATTCATTTTTAAATGATAAATAGAAATCATCATGATCAATTACTTTATTTCTAAAACCCTCATCGTAAGCCATGTAGTAACCCAAGAAATATTCAAAAACACCATTCAGCCTGAAAGTAAAGTTTTCTTGATCAGTAGATTTTAGAATCCCTTTTTCTATTAGTAAATCTGATAATGTTTTAGTTTCAATTACAAATCTTTTGTTTTGTGTTTTGTATTCATCAATAAAGTCTATCAATTGTCCGTACTTCACTAAATAATTATTTTGTTGATATGTAGTAGCTAACTTGTGAGCTAGAGCACTTAAAAAATCTTTTAAATCACCAAAATCAATTTTATATTGTTTTGAAAGAATAAAATTATCTTTATCCAACAAACTGTCAATATATAGTTCAATGAGTTGAAAATTATTACCAAGATTAGCATCTATATTTTTTTGAAAAATCCAGATAAAAAGAGAAACTGTCCAATAATTTGAAGGAATATTTAATTGATTAAATACCGTATGTATTTTCTCTACAACTTGAGTTCTTTTTTCATCAGATATATCTGGCCATTTATCTGTTAAGGCTCTAATTTCTGTTCTAGTTAAATCATGTAAATATCTATTTACAAAATTTATATTTCCTATCAAACCACCTGCAAATGAAGAAAATATAGTTTCGTTACTTGCAGCTATGATAGAACAATTTTTGTGAGAATCTAAAAACTTAAAAAGAGGATTTAAAATTAAGCTTTCATTATCATCAAAATTATCTAATACGATTTTTAAATGGTAGTCTTCTAATAAATTTGAAGCACTTTTTTTATTAGTTTCATAAAAATCACTTAAAGTATCAATAATATCAAGTGTGTTTTTGGTGTTGATTAGTACTTGGCAATCAATGTATATAGGTAGTGTTTTTAGTGTGTGGAAATGATGTAATATATCTAGTGTTATTTTATAAAGTGTTGCTGATTTTCCACTCTTATCTTTACCAAATAAAATTTGATTTTCTTCTTTGTTTAATATTAATTCTTCTAAACTAAATCTTTTTTTATTTTTTGGATTAGGGTTGCTTTGCGATTCAGCTTTAATAACTGGCTTTGTAAATAATTTTATGAAGTCATTTTCTTCTTTAATTTCCTTATATGACAAGAACAGTTTATTGGCTGTTTTTGATTGTTGTTTAAATCTTTTACGTATAGTTACTCTAAATTTATTTTGTTGCTGTTTTTCTTTATCAACAGGGATTTGAGCATTTCTTTGATCACCGAAATAAAACTTCTCTTCATTTTTATTAAAAATTACATTTGTAAGACCCAATTCAAACGATTCTACATCAACATCTATAATTGTGTATCCAATCGTATCTCTTTCTCCACTTAATGTAGCAGAAGAAGTTGAATGATAAATTCCAATGCCTGAAGTTATATGTACTGTATCTCTGTTGTTATGGACATGACCTGAATACATCATATCGTAATCCTTATAAATAATATCTTCTAAACTATACTGATTCCAATATCTAAAATCACTTAATGGATGATGAAGTATTATTATTTTCAAATCACATTCTCCTAGTTCTCTAGATGCTTTTTTTAAATAATGAATTGGGTACATTAAATTACCAGAATCTTTATCAGAATCATTAGCTCTCCATGCTGAATTTAAGGTAGTTATTCCTATTTTTTTTCCGTCAAAAGTTCGAATGTGATTAGTATATAAATTATCTACTAAATCATCTTCAAATAGTGTTACATGGTCTTTGTAAAAGTCTTTTTGAAATTCATAATAGTTATTTAAATTTTCTAAGCTAAATTTTAATGATTTTCCATTGTTTTTTAAGACAAATTGATCTAAATTATCATTATCATCAATCTTAAATATAGAGTCTTTTATTTCATCTAATTCTTGATTTCTAAAGACATCATGATTACCAGGGCAGATAAATATTGATGTTTTTTTTATATTTAATATTTCGGAAATACTATCGAAAAATAATTTTTCAAATGCCTTAAAAACTTTTAAATCATCACCTTTGTAAACTAAATCTCCTGAAAATAAAACTAAATCTATTTTTTCTTTGTATCTATTTAAGCTATCTGTTAAAGATTTTACCAATCTGATTTCATCCTCTTTATATTTATTACTCCCATCATAATGGAAATCTGTTAAATGTAGAATTTTCATGTTAAAATTTTTTGAAATTATCTAAAATCTGTTGCTGTAATTCATCCCCTTTTGTAAATTGGGTTTGCAATTGCGCTTTTAAAGAAGTCATTTTATCTTCAAAAGGAATACCATCATCTTCAACCGCTTCAGTACCTACATAAATACCAGGGGTTAGTTTGTAGTCTTGTTTTTGAACTTCTTGGAGGGTTGCACTGTAGCAGTAGCCTGCTTCGTTTTCATATTGGGCAGATTGCTTCGCTCGTTCCTCGCTCGCAATGACGTTTCGCCAATTGTGATAGGTTTCCGTTACTTTATTAATATCATCATCGGTAAACACACGTAGCTTTCTGCTTTCCATAGTTCCCATTTTAGAGGTGTCTATAAACAGAATTTCGTTGGTGCGTTCTCTATGTTTTCCGTCTTTACCATCTCTATTTTTACTTAGTATAAAAATACAGGCAGGTATTCCTGTGGTTAAAAACAATTTGTCAGGTAAACGCACAATACAATCTACCATGCTATTGTCTACCATGTGTTGGCGTACATTTTTCTCTCCTTTATTATTAGAGGTCATTGCACCATTTGCCATTACTACACTTGCCGTACCAGTATTGCTTAAATGACTCCAAAAGGTTTGCATCCACATATAATTGGCGCTACCATCGGTTGTAAAATCATCTTTAGGTCCAAATAAACGCGGGTCGTTTTCTGGTAAATCTTCAGGATGCCATTGGCTCACATTAAAAGGCGGATTTACGATGATAAAGTCAGCTTTTAAGTCTGGAAACTTGTCTTGTAATAATGAATCTCCTAAACGTACATCGAAAGATAAATCGCGTAAAGCCAAGTTCATTTTACATAAACGTAGGGTACCATCGTACCTTTCTTGTCCGTAAATAGAGATGTTTTTCTTGTCTCCTCCATGCGCTTGTAAAAACTTTAAAGATTGCACAAACATTCCTCCAGAACCACAAGCAGCATCAAATATTTTACCTTCGTACGGTTCTATCATTTCTACCAATAAACGCACAATACTACCAGGAGTAAAAAATTGTCCTGCACCAGAACCTTCAGCAATGGCAAACTTACCAATGTAATACTCGTACACACGCCCCAGAATATCACTATCTGGATTTTCTTTTTCAGAAAGTTTAGGGTTTGCTAATAGGTTTATTAAACCTGCTACTTGTTTAGCGGTTAATTGGCTTTTAACAAATATTCTTGGTAAAATACCTTTTAAATCAGGTCTGTAATCACCTAAAGTTTGATCTAACAAATCAAAAGCATCATCTACCAATACCTTAATATTATCTTGCTCCGCATTATCTTGTAGAAATTGCCAAGTAGCTTTCTCTGAAATAATGTAGGTGTTTTTAGAGAGGTATTCGTCTGGGTCTTCTAAAACGTAATTTTGTTCTTCTTTATCTAAAGTGTAATAATCTGAAGTTTTGTCTTGTAATAAATTACTTAACGCATCTCTACGTAACTCATATCGTTCGGATATGTGCTTTAAAAATATTAAAGGTAATATGTAATCTTTATATTGATTCTCGGCTACTGCACCGCGAAGTTCGTTTGCAGCTTTCCATAACTCTTTTTCAAAGTTAATATCAGCTTTTGGTTGTTTCTTAGCCATTAATAAATATAGTGATTAGTAAGAGAGATATTTAGTATAAATGGAGCTTTATATAAAGCTGCAATTGTAGTATTGTGTTTCACTTTTTTCTTTTTTCGGGGTTCATTTTTTCAAGCAGCCATAAAAATAATAAAACCCAAACAATAAATCATACGGAAAGCCATAAGAAGCCGTAAAAAAGTTTTAGGTGTAGTAGTAAAGGGTTTAAAAGTATTGAAACGAGTTTTTACCGATTAATTATGGAGACCCTGCTTGTGGAGACGCGATTAATCGCGTCTTTACTTGTCTTACTCTGTTGTGGGTGTTGAGACGTTGCGCTGCAACGTCTGTATGATGAATTGAGCGATTATTTGTGGAGACCCTACTTGTTGAGACGCGATTAATCGCGTCTTTACTTGTCTTACTCTGTTGTGGGTGTTGAGACGTTGCATTGCAACGTCTGTATGATGAATTGAGCTATTATTTATGGAGACCCTGCCTGTTGAGACGTGATTAATCGCGTCTTTACTCGTCTTACTCTGTTGTGAGTGTTGATACGTTGCACTGCAACACTTATACTACGCCCAAAAAGTTAAAATTCAGCTGTTTTCTCTTAAAATACACTTAACAAAAAGTTAAGGAGGCAATAAATCGAAAAAAAATAGATTTATAAAAGAAAGGGAAATTGCTCCTTTAAAAAATTGTAATCATTTAAAATTAATATATTATGGAATTGAATTTAGGATTGTTAACAACAAAAAAAGAATGCGATGCGGCTATTAAAATTACGCAAATTGAAAAAACAATGTTAGAAAGACGTTTAAGAAACTTAGGCGAATCGTTAGATGACAAAACGGTAAGAACTACTACGGTTAAAGAAGGTATTATTAGTGTAAAAGCAATAATTGGTGGTTTTCAGGCAGCGTTGGCTGTAATTGGCGAAGGAAAACAAAAACGAGATTTGGAATTAAAAATTGAGCGTGAAGAAACGAAATTAAAAGCTTTAGAAAACAGAGATGCTAATTATAGTACCATTAATGTTTTGGAAGATCAAATAGATCATCAACAATTTGAAGCACAAATTGTAGTACTTACAACGGTACTTACAAATATTGAGACGCACAAAACAACATTGGTGGATTAACTAAAAAGAGAAAGCCTATTTTTTATGAATAGGCTTTTTTTATGGCTTCTTTGTACATAAATAAATATTTTAAAAACAGGATTGTACACACGTGTACAGTTTTAAAAATAAAAAAAACAGGAGTGTACATGGCTGTACGTTCCTAAAATAAAAGTTTTCAAAAATGTACACGGCTGTACGTTTGTAAAATAAAAAAATATAGAAATGTACGGTAGTGTAACTAAAAAATAGGAATCAATAAAAAATTGAATTATGTTAAAAAGAATCAAAGCATGTTTTTGTATTACCAATATATCAGTAGCAAATTATTGTAAGGTTTCGTATGATATGTTAAAGTCGATATCGGCAGAAAGAAGAACATATAATGCTAAAATATTAAATAGATTAGAGCCTTTATATAAGGCGCTTAATTTTAAGAAATCGATAACGGAATTACCAACTGTAGTATCGTTTAAAGAAAAAGAACTACAAAATACAGCGCAAAAAATAACACAGCTATTAAATAAAACAAAAAAGATATTAGGAGTAAAACAAACGAACTTAAAATTGTTAGAAAAAAATAGAATAGGGTGGTTGCGTGGTTTACATGCTTGTTCAGAATTATTAGCGAAAGAAGATTTAATGACTAGTGATACAAAATGGGTTCATTTACGTAAGAGTCATTTAAAAATACAATTGGCTGATAATTCACTTTTTAAAATAGTACAATTACAAGGAGAAATCGTTGGCTTAAAAGCAAAAGTTGATAGTTTACAGGCTTCTATTAAATAGTTAAAGGGGAGTGGTGCTTGTGGAGACGCGATTAATCGCGTCTGTACTTGTTTTGCTCTCTGTTTATATTAGAAGGGGAAATATTGCAGTGTGCGTGGAGGCGTTGCATTGCAACGTCTGTACCTTATAGCTAATCTGAAAATATGTAATGACGGTTCGGGTTGGTCATTACGAGGATTATTGAGATTAAAATATATTTTAATCGAAAATACCTAAACGAAGTTTACGCCAAAGCAATCTGTTGAGACGCGATTAATCGCGTCTTTACCAGTATTGCGTTTATATATCGTTGAGACGCGATTAATCGCGTCTGTACTAGCCTATAAAGAAGTAATAAATTCCTCTAGTGATTCATTTGGCTTTAAAGCTAGTTTTTTTCGAAGTCTATAAATATTCTTTTTTACGGCTTCGAAAGAAATATTTCTAATAATGGCTATTTCCTTTCGTTTTAATCCTAATAAAATAAAAGAAACAAGCTCCATATCACCCTTAGTAAGTATCGGAAACTTTAATTTTAATTTATTGGTTTGTGCTATGGTAAGCGCATCAATATCGCGCTTTAAAATTTCTAACCGAGTATCTTTAATCTTATCTACTTGCAAACGATTTAATACCTCTTTAATGGTGATACCATCTTGTTGTTTGTCTATTCTTTTTAGTTCTTCAGTAAGATGTTGCTTTGACTTTATGTATTGTAAGGTTTCTAGGTTTAAAGACGAAATTTCTGCATTTCTATCGGCAATTATTTGTTCTTGTAAAGCGGCATTTTTACGCAAAATGTTTTTCTGCTTTCTTATTTGTACGTAGCGATCGCCTAAGGCTAAAGAAAGTAAAAATACCTCAAGTACAGAACCTACCAAATAAGAGTTCATGGTTACAATATTGGGGGGCACTATGTTTAATGATGCTAAAGAATACAAAAGTATGGTTACACAAAAAACAGCCCAAGCATAAATAAGAAAACGGGCAGATTTATTTCCTTTTAAATATACTTTTACACCAGCATAAATGGCAATAAAAGAAAAAAGGATACCAAAATAGCCTAACAAACGACTATCGGTATAAATACCAAATACTTCGTAACATATAAAAGGATATAAAAAGGCGATTATAATTAGTATCATAATTCCTATTAATGCCCAATGTGCTTGTTTACTATATTTTTTAGTGTTTAAAAATCGAATGCAAAAATAACTAGAGAAAACGGTAGCCATACTAAAAGTAAATATGGGAGACCATTCTTGTAAAAACGGAGAGTCATCTAAAACAAAATGTTTAAAAAACCCTCTAAAAACCAACTGTAATAGCAAGGCACCAATAACGGAAAGGCAATAAAAGTCGTATACATGATCTTTTAAACTTCTGGCTAAAGAAAAATTGTAAATTATAATCGTTATTAGAATACCAATTAACAACCAGCCTATTATAAGTTCGCGCTGTTCACTTTTAGTATAAGCAGCTTTGTCTAGTAACTTTATCGCAAATACTTTTCCGTATTTACTTACGGTTCTTATATAAAAGGTGTGTGCACTATCTTTTTTAAGTGCCACAGGAAAAGAGATGGAAAAACCAGGTAAGTCTTTGTTGGCTTCATTAATCATTTGCCCAGACTGGCTCATTTTCCAATTCCCTTTTTCTTTATAAAAAAACTGAATAGAATCTTGTAATGCTTTTTGAATACTTAAAACCTTATTTATGGGAGTATCCGTAGTATTTTGTATTCTTAATTTTAACCAAACGGCTTTGGTACTGTAACCAAAACTTAAAACGTCGTTTTCTGACTTTTTAAAACTTTTAGAACGAACATTATTAATGGTTAAAGAACGACCATCTTCAAGAAAGTAAGAGATGTTTTTACCTACGTAAATAGTGTTGTCTAAAGAATCAGCATTAATACTCGTTGTTTGAGCACACAACAAAAGATTAAAAAAGAACAGACAAATAAATATTTTGTACTGTAAACAAACAATGTATGTGGCATTTGTATTGGTCATTTTTAAGTAGCTCTTAAGTTAAAAGTGCAAATATAAAAAGTATCCTAAAAAAGAAGTGCCTAAACATTAATTATTACACATATTTAATGTGTAAGTGTATGTTTTGTAGTTTTTTGATTCGTATATGTCCCCCTATTTGTCCCCATGTTCGCCCCTTATTTGTCCCCCTTTAAAAAATAGCTAAAACATAGTGATAATGTATTTTTGGCGAAAATATCATAAGATTTAAAAGAGCATCGTAGTTAAGGTACTCAAGTGAGTATTGCAATAGATTTTACGTATTGTGTTTTTTGTGAGTTAACAGAACATTGGTTTTTGAAAAGAAACTAAACACAATGGTTAATCTAATAATGATTCTCTAAACCTTATAAGATATTGTTAAAACAATTTTAGTGCTATATTATGATTAAAAAACTATGCTTACTTTTTTTCGTCCTTTTCAACTATATCTTATATAGTCAAGAAACTAGTATACCAGATGCTACTTTCGAAAATTATTTAGAAACACATGATGCTAGTGGTACTATAGTGCCTTTAAATGACCCAACAAGTATGGGGAATGGTGTAATAGATGACAATAAAGTTACAACAGCTAATATTATAAATGTAGTGGTTTTAAATATTGCTAATTTAGGAATATCAAATCTTACAGGTATTGAAGATTTTACAGCGTTAGAAGAATTAAATTGTAGTAGTAATTCATTAACTCAAATTAATCTTACAAAGAATACAGCTTTAAAAAACCTTTATTTAACATCTAATCAATTAACATCACTTGATTTGAAGTTTAATACAGCTTTATTTCAGGTAGGAATAGCAGATAATGATCTTACTTTGTTGGATGTAAGAAACGGACAAAATGGAATTATAGGTACTTTTGATGCTAGAGCGAATTACGATTTAGAATGTATTTTAGTTGATAATCCAAGTCTTTCTAGCTTGGTGTTATGGCAAGTTGATACAGCTACTTTTGCAGAACATTGCAATGAAACCAATGTACCTGATGCTGCTTTTGAAACCTATTTAGAAACGCATGATGCTAATGGTAATACCGTTACACTTGGTGATGCTACTAGTATGGGAAATGGTATTGCTGATGATGATTATGTATATACGAGTGCTATTAAAAATGTGACAACATTATCAATAAACGGTTCTTTTGTTCCTCCAGGGCAAGTGGCTGATCCATTAACAATAGTATCAGATGCTACAGGTATTGAAGATTTTATCGCATTAGAAGAATTGAGTTTTAATAAAAATGAACTTGTAAGTATTGATCTTTCTAAGAACACGGCACTGGTTATTTTATCGCTTAGAGAAAATAAACTAACGGGTATTAACCTTTCTCAAAATATACTTTTAGAAAACCTTACCCTTCCTAAAAATGAATTAACCGAATTAGATGTTACCTTACTTACTGCATTAACCAGTTTATCTTTTGATAATAATGACTTAACAAGTATAGATGTTTCTAAAAACCTCCTTTTAACGCGCTTACTTTGTAGTAGAAATGACTTAACAAGTTTAAATGTTACACAAAATACAGCATTAACTAAATTATCTTGCTATAGTAATCCAATAGGTAATTTAGATGTAACCAAAAACCTGCTTTTAGAAGACTTAGATTGTGTAGCTACGCAACTCACCAATTTAGATGTTACTCTAAATAGTGCATTACAATATTTACAATGCTATGAAAACACACTCACCAGTTTAGATGTTACTAAAAATACAGCACTACTAGAATTATACTGTAGTGATAATAAACTAACAAGTTTAGACTTAACGCAAAATATACTTTTGGGTGAAATTGAATTGCAAGATAATGTCTTAACGAGTTTAAATCTTAAAAACGGAAACAATGTAAATTTAGATGTTGAAGTACAGGATAATCCGAACCTTTATTGTATTCTGGTAGATGATGCTACAGCAACGTATCTTAATAGTAAAACTTGGGATAAAGATACACAGGCATATTATAGTACAGATTGTAGGGTAACCAATGTGCCAGATACTGCTTTTGAAAATTATCTTGAAACGCATACAGCAAACGGTACTACAGTAACTATTGGAGACCCTACGAGTATGGGGAATGGCGTTGCGAATGATAAGCTTGTAACTACCGAAAAAATAGAAATAGTAGTCAGTTTAAATGTTCGCTCTCTAGGGATATTGAACCTAACCGGTATTGCAGATTTTACGGCCTTAGAAGTGTTAGATTGTAGATCTAACGAATTAATAGATATCGATGTTTCTCAAAACGTTCTTTTAAGAACTTTAGCTTGTAATCAAAATGAATTAACAAACTTAGATGTTTCTAAAAACATCCTTTTAACAAACTTAAATTGTAGTCGAAATGAAATAGTAAGCTTAGATGTTACGAATAATATTGCTTTGATTGATTTATCATGTTATGGTAACCCTTTGGGGAATTTAGACGTAACTCAAAATAGTGTTTTAGAAAGTTTAGATTGTATAGAGAATCAATTGACTACGCTAGATGTTACACAAAACCCTAATTTAGAGAATTTATACAGCTACGAGAATCAATTGACTAGCTTAGATGTATCGAATAATCCAAAGCTTGTCAATTTTTATACAGAATCTAATGAACTCACAAGTTTAGATATTTCTCAAAATCCACTATTAGAAGAGTTTGCTTGTTCTAATAATCAATTGACCTATCTGAACATCAAAAACGGTACTAACATAAATCTTGATACAGGTGATTTTGATATCAGAAACAATCCAAATCTTATATGTGTAGCAGTAGATGATCCTTCATCTGCTACTGCAAATTTGATTAAAAAAGATGCACAAACCATATATAATGCATTCTGTACTCAAACCAATGTACCAGATGATAATTTTGAAGCCTATCTAGAAACTCATAACGCTGCCGGAACTGTTGTAACGATAGGAGACCCTAGTAGTATGGGTAATGGTATTGCCGATGATGATTATGTTGGAACTGAAAGTATAAAATATATCACCAATCTAGATATTTCTTCTCAAAGCATAGCCGATCTTACCGGTATTGCAAATTTTATAGTTTTAGAAGAATTGGTTTGTATTGGTAACTTATTAACCAATATAGATGTTACGAAGAATGTAGCGCTCACAAATTTAGATTTGTATAGAAATTCTATAACAGACATAGATGTATCTCAAAACATACAGCTGACCAATTTAGTCGTTGCTGATAACCAATTAACGAGCTTAGATATCTCTCAGAATATAAAGTTGGACCTTTTTGAGTGTAATGATAATCAAATAACAAGCTTAGATGTAACACAAAACATATTATTAACAAATTTATCTTGTGATGAAAATGAGCTAACAAGTATCGATGTTTCTAAGAATTTGATATTAGAGTTTTTATATATTCAGGACAATAAATTAGCAATACTTGATGTTACAAAAAATGTAGTTTTGGAAGAATTAGAGGCTAATGATAATGATTTTATTAGTATTGATCTTACTAAAAACTTAGTCTTACAGGATTTATATATTCATAATAATCAATTAACAACGCTGGATGTTTCTAAAAATGTAGCTTTGGAAAGATTAGTAGCTTATAATAATAATAAATTAACCTATTTGAATGTTAAAAACGGAAACAATGCTAGTATAACTAGTTTTGAAGCTACCAACAATCCAAATCTTACTTGTATCGAAGTAGATAACGCTACTGAAGCTACTGCCGGAACAGGAAACTATGCTAGTTGGAATAAAGATGTTACAGCAAGTTATAATGAAGATTGTTCTTTTTCTGTTTGGAGTGGAAATACAAGTTCAGATTGGAATGTAAGTACTAACTGGAGTAATAATACGGAGCCTTTAGCTACAGATGATGTATTTATACCTAATGTAGTTACTGCACCAACTATTAACGGAGGAATTACAGTTGAGGTGAGTAGTTTAACGGTTAATGCAGCATCAGAATTTAATATAGCCTCTGACGGAGCAGCAGTTATAACTTCCGATTTTATGAATAATGGAACCGTTAGTATTACATCTACAGTGAATAATAGTGGCGTGTTATTTGTAAAAGGAACAGCAAACGGACAAGTAACTTATGAACGAGGAGGTTTAATTGCAAATGAATGGAGTATTGTATCAGCACCTGTTTCAGGACAAAGTATTAAAGAATTTGTAGAGAATCCATTAAACGATATTCGTAAAAATACTACGGTAACTCCAAATAGATATGCAATAGGGTACTATGATGATAGTAAAGTTGCGGGTACAAAATGGATTTATTATACTACGGATGATTTAACAACAAATATGTTAACCTTTGAAAAGGGAAGGAGTTATGCAATATCTAGAATAACAGACGGAAGTATACTGTTTACAGGAACTTTAGAAACAGCAAATGTTACAAAATTAGTAACAGCATCAGAGTGGAATGCAATAGGGAATCCTTACACCACGTTTTTACCGATTAATGAAAACGGAGGAACAAATTTTGTGAATGATAATACAGCTAAGTTAGAGCCATCTTATGTAGGAGTATATGTTTGGGATAGTACACAAAGTAAATATGTTGGTAAATCATTGGTAACAGCTGAAAGTTCATTAGCACCCGGGCAAGGATTTTTTATAAAAACAACAACAGGAGTATCAGATATTGTATTTAATGAAGCCCAAAGAAAAGTTCAGCCTTTAACAGGAGGTAATTTTAGTAGAGGAACAACAGCGACTAAAACACCAAGCATTCAATTATTAGCAAAATCAAAAGGAGTTACAATAGATGCAACTATTAAGTATCTTGATACTGCTACAAAAGGACTAGATCCTGGATACGATTTAGGAAACTATGAAAGAGCAACATTTGATGTGTTTACAAGATTAGTAGCTTCAGAAAATTCACAAGATTTTACGATTCAATCGTTACCAAAATCGGCTTATGAAGAAATGAGTATTCCAATCGGAATAAAATCAGCATCAGCAGAAGAAATTAGTTTTTCTATTAAATCATTAAATCTTCCAGTAGGAGTAGCTGTGTTTATAGAAGATAAAGAAACAAACACATTTACAAAACTAGATGCTGAAGGAAAAACAACTTATGATGTTAAAATAAAAGAGAAAGTAAATGGAATCGGACGGTTTTATTTACATACAACACAAAACGAATCAGTTATTGAAGTCCCTCATTTTAATAGTGTGAAAATTTATACGGTAAACAATAAAAAATTAATAATTAAAGGTATAACGAAAGGAAATTTTGAAGTAGCGTTGTATGCTATTAACGGAGCTGCTGTTTTAAGAAAAACGATTGAAGCTAAAGGTGAAAACACCATTAATATTTCAACCTTACAAACCGGAGTTTACATCGTAAAAGTTAAATCAGAACAAGGAGAGCGTAGTAAGAAGGTTATTATTAATTAATATTAAATTTAAAATGAAAAAAAATAGAAACCTTCAAGAAGAAACGATAACAAGAAAGGAAGCTTTAGCAAAACTAGGGAAGTATGGTAAATATACTGCATTAACAGCTTTAGGAACTTTTCTAATTTTAAACCCATTAAAAGCACAAGCGCAAAGTCCAGAAAACCCAGGGGGAGGTTTTTAAGTACAACAAAAAAGAGTCAATTTTTATTTTAATGAAAATTGACTCTTTTTTATTGTAATATTGCGCTCCTAAAATAGAACAAGTATAGTTTCATACTGCTGTTTTTTAGGTTTTTAATTAATGAAAATGAATTTATTTTTAAGTATTTTAAAGAATAATTTTTCAACACTTTTATGATACACAACAATACCATTATAGTATATAAAAAATTAGTGTTACTATTCGCTTTTATAGTGGTAACACTTAATTCGGTAGGGCAAAGCCTAGAATCTATAACAACGATAAAAACTGCGCAGAAAAAAACGATTGCCGTAGATTATTTAGGAGAAGGAGCAGGCGCAAGTGCCATTTTGGGTTTCTTTTTTTTAGATATTGATACTGATAATGATGGTTTACCAGATTTTTATGAAACGAATCCGGGAGACGATTTAGATGGTGATGGATTAATTAATAGTATAGATCCGGATGATGATAATGATGGGATTATTGATGCGCTAGATGTGCAACCAGCCGGAGTTACCTCGATGCCATCTTCCTATTTTGTAAATGGACCCAACGCTGCAGCTAATGGAAATACAAATGGTGATTATTGGCAGTTTTTACCGAATAGTATTAGTAGTTCAGGGGCATATTCAGGTTATTATGAACACCCAGGCGTGTATTTGTATATAGATAATAACAGTAATAATATTCCTGATGTTTTAGAGTATACTGCAGGTAGTAATAAAATGCCTCCATATACGGTAGATAAGGGAGTTGCTACTTCTCATATAACCAATGGAAGTTTTTTAGGACTTTTGGGAGATTATAATTATTCAGGATCGCCAAGCGGTAATACACATATTACAGGGCGTACTATTTTTTATATGTGTGATGATGATTCAGGATTGTCTGAAACAGCTAATTATACTAGTAATTCTCCATATTCATATTCTGATATATATAATAGTATAAATGGTCAAGTAGATTATAATATTTATGATACAACAGATCCTCAAAGTATCGATATTCCTAAAGCAATTTTAGGAACGGATGCAGTTGGGGTTGATTATTATAAATATAGATGGTTTGATGATATAGTGGTAAGCCCAAATAGAGAATTAGTTTTTTTTAATTCCGTTTTTTGGAGTATCGCAGGTTCACAAGTAAATACCTATTATTCCAAAACAGCATTCAATCCAGACGATGCAAGACCTTCATATTCTAGAAATGGAGCAACGACAGGTGATAATTATGGAGGAAGTACACTATTAAATTGGTATCCTCAATTTCAAAATGTAGCTGATCATAATAGGTTGGCTGCAGATGTTTTTGGAGCAGGAACCACTTGGGCTATGATTGCAACTTCTCCAACCGACGGAACTCCTGTAGTGGCTTCTCCTCCGGCAACTCAAGATTGGGTGGATACCTATGAGAATTGGACGGAAAGCACACAAATTGTTCAATATAGAGGAGTGAGAGATTGGTTTGCTCTTACTGGAGCCAATGTAAATAATTTGATTGATCAACGATATAGTCATGACCTAACTACGGATGCACGAAGCATAATTGTAAGAGTGAAAAATGGGAAGACACCTCATTTGATGGTGGTATCTCCTACAACAGATCCTAATAGTTTTATAATTGGGGTAGAAGATTTATATTGGGGTGGTGATAGGGATTATCAAGATGAAATATTTTATGTAACATTTAATGAAAATGTTACTATCTGTGCAACTAAAACCGATATTTATACAGCGAATCAATGTACAGGAGATATAGCATATGAGGTAGAGATTAAAAATGTAGGGATTCTTACAGCAACAAATGTTGTGTTTAATGATACACCAGATGCAAACACAACATTACAAGTAGGTTCAGTAACTACAACAACAGGAACCGTTGTTGTTGGTAATACCCTAGGAAATACAAGTACACAGGTAAATATAGGTAATATAGCTACAGGAGGTACAGTAACCATAAAATTTAATGTAACGGTTAATGGAGGAGTTTTTCCTACAACAACCACGGTTTCAAACCAAGGTACTATTTCGGGAAGTAATTTTATAGATGTTTTAACTAGTGACCCTGACGCCTTAACGCATTTTGTTGCAACAGAAAGTGATTTAACAGCGGTGATAGATAATATTGCCCCAACGATAACTTGCCCCGCAAATCAAACAGCAAATTTCGATGTAAACTGCCAATACACCTTATTAGATTATACTGCATTAGCAACCGCGACGGATAATTGTACCGCTGTAGTTACAATCACCCAAAGTCCTGCTATTGGAACGGTAGTAACGGCAGATACGACAATTACACTAACCGCAGATGATGGAAATGGAAACACAACGGATTGTACTTTTGATGTAACTATTACAGATAATATAGCACCAGCGATAATTTGCCCCGCAAATCAAGCAGCAAATTTCGATGTAAACTGCCAATACACCTTATTAGATTATACTGCATTAGCAACCGGGACAGATAATTGTACTGCTGCAGTAACGGTAACACAAAGCCCTGCTATTGGAACAGTAGTAACAACAGATACGACCATTACGCTAACTGCGGATGATGGAAATGGAAACACAACGGATTGTACTTTTGATGTAATAATTACTGATAACATTCCTCCAGCGATAATTTGCCCCGCAAATCAAGCAGCAAATTTCGATGTAAACTGCCAATACACCTTATTAGATTATACAGGATTAGCAACGGCAACTGATAATTGTACCGCTGCAGTAACGGTAACACAAAGTCCTGCTATTGGAACAATTGTAACGACTGATACGACGATTACACTAACTGCGGATGATGGAAACGGAAACACAACGGATTGTACTTTTGATGTAACCATAAGTGATAACATTCCTCCAGCGATAATTTGCCCCGCAAATCAAACAGCAAATTTTGATGTAAACTGCCAATACACCTTATTAGATTATACAGGATTAGCAACCGCGACGGATAATTGTACAGCTGCAGTAACGGTAACACAAAGTCCTGCTATTGGAACTGTAGTAACTGCAGATACCACAATTACTTTAACTGCGGATGATGGAAATGGAAACACAACAGATTGTACTTTTGATGTAACCATAACTGATAACATTCCTCCAGCGATAACTTGCCCTGCAAATCAAACAGCAAATTTCGATGTAAACTGCCAATACACCTTATTAGATTATACTGCATTAGCAACGGCAACAGATAATTGTACTGCTGCAGTAATGGTAACACAAAGCCCAATACCAGGAACAGTAGTAGCGACTGATACGACGATTACACTAACTGCTGACGACGGAAATGGAAACACAACAGATTGTACTTTCGATGTTATTATTACTGATAACATTCCTCCAAGTATAACTTGCCCCGCAAATCAAGCAGCAAATTTCGATGTAAACTGCCAATACACCATATTAGATTATACAGGATTAGCAACCGCGACGGATAATTGTACAGCGGTAGTAGCGGTAACACAAAGCCCTGCTATTGGAACAGTAGTAACAACAGATACGACCATTACGCTAACTGCGGATGATGGAAATGGAAACACAACAGATTGTACTTTTGATGTAACCATAACTGATAACATTGCACCAGCGATAATCTGCCCTGCAAATCAAACAGCAAATTTTGATACAAACTGTCAATACACCTTATTAGATTATACAGGATTAGCAACGGCAAGTGATAATTGTACAGCTGCAGTAACGGTAACGCAAAGTCCAGTTGCAGGAACTATAGTAACAGCTGATACCACTATTACACTAACTGTGGATGATGGGAATGGAAATACAACAGATTGTACTTTTGATGTAATAATTACTGATAACATTGCTCCAACGATAATCTGCCCCGTAAATCAAACAGCAAATTTTGATGTAAACTGCCAATACACCTTATTAGATTACACAGGATTAGCAACGGCAAGTGATAATTGTACAGTGGTAGTAACGGTAACACAAAGTCCTGCTATTGGAACGGTAGTAACGGCAGATACAACAATTACTTTAACTGCGGATGATGGAAATGGAAATACAACAGATTGTACTTTTGATGTAACCATAACTGATAACATTCCTCCATCGATAATCTGCCCCGCAAATCAAATAGCAAACTTCGATGTAAATTGCCAATACACCTTATTAGATTACACAGGATTAGCAACTGCGACGGATAATTGTACAGCGGTAGTTACAGTAACGCAAAGTCCTGCTATGGGAACAATTGTAACGACTGATACCACTATTACACTAACCGCAGATGACGGAAATGGAAACACAACAGATTGTACTTTTGATGTAATAATTACTGATAACATTCCTCCAGCGATAACTTGCCCTGCAAATCAAACAGCAAATTTTGATACAAATTGCCAATACACCTTATTAGATTATACAGGATTAGCAACCGCAACCGATAATTGTACAGCGGTAGTTACAGTAACGCAAAGCCCAGTTGCTGGAACAGTAGTAACAGCTGATACCACAATTACTTTAACCGCAGACGACGGAAATGGAAATACAACAGATTGTACTTTTGATGTAATAATTACTGATAACATTCCTCCATCGATAACTTGCCCTGCAAATCAAACAGCTAACTTCGATGTAAACTGCCAATACACCTTATTAGATTATACAGGATTAGCAACTGCAACAGATAATTGTACCGCTGCAGTAACAGTAACGCAAAGTCCTGCTATTGGAACTGTAGTAACTGCAGATACCACAATTACTTTAACTGCGGATGATGGAAATGGAAACACAACAGATTGTACTTTTGATGTAACCATAACTGATAACATTCCTCCAGTAATAATCTGCCCCGTAAATCAAACAGCTAACTTCGATACAAACTGCCAATACATATTATTAGATTATACTGCATTGGCAACTGCAACGGATAATTGTACCGCTGTAGTAACGGTAACACAAAGCCCCGCTGCAGGAACTATAGTAACAGCTGATACCACTATTACGCTAACCGCAGACGACGGAAATGGAAACACAACGGATTGTACTTTTGATGTAATAATTACTGATAACATTCCTCCAGCGATAATCTGCCCCGTAAATCAAACAGCTAACTTCGATACAAACTGCCAATACACCTTATTAGATTATACAGGATTAGCAACCGCAACGGATAATTGTACCGCTGCAGTTACAATCACACAAAGTCCAGTTGCAGGAACAATTGTAACAACTGATACGACGATTATGCTAACTGCGGATGATGGAAACGGAAACATGACGAATTGTACTTTTGATGTTACCATTACCGATAATATTGCACCAAGTATAGCCTGCCCAGCTAATCAAGCTGCAAATTTTGATGTAAACTGTCAATACACCTTATTAGATTATACAGGGTTAGCAACTGCAACAGATAATTGTACCGCTGTAGTTACAGTAACGCAAAGTCCAATCGCAGGAACAGTAGTAACGACTGATACGACGATTACGCTAACTGCGGATGATGGAAATGGAAATACGACGGATTGTACTTTTGATGTAATAATTACTGATACTATTGTGCCGATTGAAATAGCAGCAGCATTACCTGACGTGGTTAATTTTTGTAAAGTAGAAAATATTATTGCGCCAACAGCAATGGATAATTGTGATGGATTAATTATAGGTGTTACCACAGAATCATTTCCAATTATAACATCAACAACAATAACCTGGGAATATATAGATAGTAGTGGTAATGTTACAACACAAAATCAAAAAGTAATAGTTACAGATAGCAATCCACCTATTCCAGATGCTGTGTCTTTAGAAACGTTAAACATACCATGTATTTTAAATAGTTTAACGCCTCCAACAGCAACTGATGACTGTAAGGGACGTATTACAGGAATAACTACAACTAGTTTCCCTATAAGTTCGTCTACACAAATTGCATGGGTTTTTAGTGATGGCATAAATGAAGTTACTCAATATCAACAAATAAATATAATAGATAGTACTCCTATAAATTATAGAATTTCAGGTAACACAAATACATCAGGTAATACGGCAACTGTAACGGTTACTATAAAAGGATCGGAATATGTAAACTACAGTGCTTATCTAGAAAATACTAGTGGTTGGAAGTTGATGAATAATGATAAGGGAAGTTTTTCGGTTGTTTTTGAAAATGTTGAGGTACCAGACAATGGATTAAAAGTAATCCGTTTAAGAAGTGAGGATGGTTGTTGGCAAGAAACTATAAATGTTTATTTACTTAGGTATAATGAGTTTTTCACACCAAATAATGATGGTGTAAATGATACATGGAATATTTTTGGGCTAGCAAATATAGATCCGAATGCAAAAATTGAAATATTTGATCGATTTGGTAAGCTAATAAACAAGGTAACACCAGCTGATATTGGTTGGGATGGTTCTTATAATGGCGCTTTAATGCCCGGTAATGATTATTGGTTTAAAGTAGATTATAAAGAAAGTGATAGCGAAGGAAATCAATTTTTAAGAAATGCTTCAGGACATTTTTCACTGTTAAGAAGATAAGCTTTGTTTTAAAATAGTAGGAATACCTCATGATTGTTAATTGTGAGGTGTTTTTTTTGCAACAATTTGTAGAGGTAAAGATATAGATATGTATTTTCTAAGCATGCTTGTAAACTACAATGTCGGTTCGAGCGCAGTCGAGAACTATTAGGTTGTTAAATATAGGTTTTCAAACTTGTTTTGCTACTTTTTGATTGTGGTATTTAATAACAATACGTCATTGCGATGGAGGTACGGAAGAAGCAATCTGTTTTATTTAAAAATAGGTTTCGACTGCGCTCAACCTAACATGAAGACCTCACAGGTTTCTAAAACCTGTGAGGTCTATTAGTATCCCAACTTTATGACCTTGTCTCCATTAAATAATAAAAAAAGACTTATTATTACCTTATTCCTAGTATTTTGCCGAGGGAAGCAAAAATAAACATCAAATTACACCATAGAATGAAAAAACCAACTATCAATATAGGTATTTTGGCACATGTAGATGCTGGTAAAACAACACTTACCGAGCATTTTTTATACAATTCAGGCGCTATAAGAACACTAGGGAGTGTAGATAAAGGATCTACCAATACTGATAGTTTAGCTATTGAAAAAGAGCGTGGAATTTCTATAAAAGCCGCGACTACTTCATTTGAATGGAAAGACACGAAGATTAATTTAATTGATACGCCTGGTCACGTAGATTTTTCTAGTGAAGTTGAACGTGCATTGTGTGTTGTTGATGCAGCAATATTAGTGGTTTCGGCAGTAGAAGGGGTACAGGCGCACACCTTGAATATTTGGGATTCATTACAAGAATTACAAATACCAACCATTATTTTTATTAATAAGATTGACCGTCAAGGTGCCGATGCAGAAACAACAATAACTCAGATAGAACGTGATTTAAAAACAAAAGCAGTAGTGTTATACGCTTCTGAAAATGATGGATTAACAAATGCTACAATAACGCCTGTTTTTAATGCGGATGTTGTTACTGAAATTAAAGAAAAATCAATTGAGCATATTTTAGATTGTGATGAGCATTTATTAACACGTTTTTTAAATTCTGAACCAATTACCGATAATGAATATGTAAAGAGTATTCGTGATTTAACAATAAATAATAAAATTACACCTGTTTACACAGGTATTGCTAAGAATAATATTGGGGTAACCGAACTTTTAGATGGGATAATAGCCTATTGTAAAACCTCTAAAACGAATACTACAAAAGAGTTATCAGCTTTTGTTTTTAAGTTAGAGCATCATAAAGTTTTTGGTACGATGGCGTATGTAAAAGTTTTTTCAGGTGAATTATCTTCTAAGAGTACTATTTACAATGCTACGCAACAGTTAGAAACTAAAATTAATCAAACAAAAGAATTACACAATACAAAATACATTGATAATGTTGTTTTAAAATCAGGTGATATTGGTATAATAACAGGAGTTTTAGGAACAAAATCGGGAGATGTTTTAGGGAGCCCAACAGGGATTCCGAAATTACCTCAATTACATATTCCTGTATTAAGTGTTCAGGTGATTCCTGATAATAATGCCGATTATAATTTGTTAGCAGATGCTTTGCAACAACTAGATAAAGAGGATCCTTCTTTAAATTTTAAATGGTTTAAGGCAGAGAAGGAGCTGCAATTGTTGTTAATGGGACAAATGCAAATTGAAATTTTAGAACATGTTTTAAAAGAACGTTTTTTAATTAACGCTAGTTTTACCGATCCTCAGGTAGTATATAAAGAAACAATTAGTGAAAAAGCAGAAGGCTATATAAGATATTGGATGCCAAAACCTTGTTGGGCAATTATGACGTTTTTAATTGAGCCTGCTCCGTTAAACTCAGGAGTTAGCTATCGTAGTGTTGTTTCACAAAATGACGTGCATATTAAATATCAAAATGAAATTGAGCGCACCATTCCGAAAGCTTTAGCGCAAGGAATTTTAGGGTGGGAGGTAACTGATGTGAAAATAACCTTGATAAAAGGAGAAGATCATAACGTGCATTCGAGACCAGGTGATTTTAATTTAGCAACGCCGATGGGAATTATGCAAGGGTTAAAAATTGGTGGAACACATTTATTAGAGCCTATATTAAGTTTTGAAATTAAAGCGGATGAATCGTTGTTAGGAAAAATAACATCAGAATTAAGTACACGAAGGGCTAGTTTTGATACTCCAGAGTTTATTGATGAGGTATTTAGTTTAAAAGGACGAATCCCTGTAGCAACATCATTAGATTTTAGTCGAAAATTAAATTCAATAACTAGTGGTAAATCAAGACTTAGATTACAATTTTACGGGTATGATACTTGTCCTAAAGGAGAAGGTATTATTAGTGACTATAAAGGTGTGAATCCATTAGATGAAGCTCAGTGGATATTACACCGCCGTGGTGCTTATAAAGCTGATGAACGGGTAATATGATCTTGTAATCGTCATTGCGATGGAGGTACGGAAGAAGCAATCTATTTCATTGAAGTTTGAGCATAGGTTTCGACTGCGCTCAAACTGACATATTAAAATAAACAGACTACTTCACATTATTTTATGTTGTTCGTAGTAACGTATATAATAAATACACGTCATTGCGATGGAGGTACGGAAGAAGCAATCTGTTTCATTGGAGTTTGAGCATAGGTTTCGACTGCGCTCAACCTGAGATATTAAAATAAACAGACTACTTCACATTATTTTATGTTGTTCGTAGTAACGTATATAATAAATACATGTCATTGCGATGGAGGTACGGAAGAAGCAATCTGTTTCATTGGAATTTGAGCATAGGTTTCGACTGCGCTCAACCAGACATTCCCCAAGATGTTTCAATTAAAATATAAGTAATTATCTACTGACCTATAAATAAATTCACTATTATATTTAATAGGATTAAGTTGTTGGTAATCAGTTTTTAAAAGTGTTTTATTATAATTAAATAAAAAATAATAATAAATATTTGGTAAACTAGACGAGTGGTCATACATTTGTAAAGTATTTCAATAACTATGTCAAAAACTTTAAAACACGATGCTAAATCAGATTACCTTTTAGATAAAGGTATAGCATTATTGTGGTCTAAAGGATATAATGCAACCAGCGTTAATGACATTGTTAAGTTAGCTGAAATACCAAAAGGTTCCTTTTATTTTTATTTTGATAGTAAAGAAGATTTTGTAGTTAAGGCTATAGAAAAATATTTCAATCAGCAGTTTGTACCTGCATTAGAAATTTTAGAGAATAAAGACCTTTCACCTAAAGAGCGATTAATTGCTTTTTATGAGTTTAGATCGAATACACTTAGGGAAGAGCTAAATTGTAAAATGGGATGTTTGGGATGTAACTTAGCAAATGAAGTGGCAGAACATAGTGAAGCAATTAGAGCTATTATTGCCAATAAAGGTTCTTTAATTAAAACGCATATTGCAAATGTTATAGAAGAAGCACAAGAGTTAGGAGAAATGCAAAAAACGATGGATCCAAGAGATTTAGCTGAGTTTATTGAAGATGCAGGTAAGGGTGCAATGACAACAATGAAAGAAATGAAAGATGCATATCCTATTGTAAATTTCACAAAAATGGTAACCACCATTTTATTAAAATAATTTTTTTAACACATAATAGATGACTGGTCGCTTTTTTAAAGTAATCAAGTCGAAAACAATAATTATATAAACACAAATAACAATAAACGACTGGTCAATTAATTAAAGATATGAATGCACTAAAAAAAATAAGTAACGCGTCAAACAGATTTGCCAAACAATGGGCAGAGTTTGTAATTAAAAACAAATGGGCCGTATTAATAGGGTCATTAATACTAGCAATGGGACTAGCGTCTCAAGGTAAAATGGAATTTGATGGAGATTATCATGTATTCTTTAGTAAATCAAATCCAGAATTAGAGGCGTTCGATGCGCTGCAAGAAAAGTATACTAAAGATGATAATGTAGTTATCGTATTATCTCCATCGAATCGTAATGTTTTTACAAAAGAGAACTTAACTGCAATTGAAGAATTAACCAAAAGTTCTTGGAATACACCATATTCATCAAGAGTAGATGCGCTAACAAACTTTCAGCATACAAGAGCAGAAGGAGATGATTTGTTTGTTGAAGATTTATCGTATGAATCTTCATTAAAATCAGCTGAAGAAATAGCCGAAATTAAAAGAAGGGCACTTAAAGAGCCTCTTTTAGTAAATAGAATTTTAAACACAACAGGAAGCGTTACTGCTGTTAACATAACAGTAAAATTACCTGGAATAGATAGTGCGAAAGAAATTCCGGAAGTAACAGCTTCAGTTAGAAAAATGATTGAAGAATTTCAAGAGAAATATCCAAATTTTAAAGTGCATACTTCTGGTTTGGTGCCATTAAATACGGCATTTTTTGAATCTTCTATGAACGATATGGGCTTAACATTAATCATGTTAATCATTGTAATTATTACCACGTTAATACTAACAAGAAATATTTGGAGTACGTTAGCAACATTGGTAGTTGTATTATTCTCTATAATGAGTGCCATTGGGTTTGTAGGAATAATGGGAATTAAATTAACACCTCCATCAGCTGTTTTTCCTACCATGATTTTAACATTGGCAGTTGCAGATAGTATTCATATTCTTATTACAATGCTACAGAAAATGAGAGTAGACGGGCTGAGCAAAGTTGATGCTTTGGTTGAATCTATCAGACTAAATTTTATGCCAGTTTTTATTACAAGTTTAACAACTGTAATCGGGTTTTTAACCATGAATTTTGGTGATGTTCCTCCGTTTTGGGATTTAGGAAATGTTACGGCATTTGGGATGACAATGGCATTTTTATTTTCTACGACTGCATTGCCTGCAATAATGTCAATTTTCCCTGTAAAATCAAAGAAAGTAGCTACTGTTGTAGTAACAAAGAAAAACAGGTATTCGCAATTTGGTAATTATGTTGTAAAACAGCCAGTAAAACTAACCGTTATTTCTGTGGTAGTAATTGGAGTATTAGGGTTTTTAGCTACAAAAAATGAGTTTAACGATGAATTTATCAATTATTTTGATAAAAGTGTAAAGTTTAGAACAGATACCGATTATATAAGCGAAAATTTAACTGGTATTTACAATGTAGAGTTTTCAATTGGTAGTGGAGAAAGTGGTGGAATTAATAATCCAACTTATTTGAAAAAATTAAATGGTTTTGAAAACTGGTTAAATGAACAACCAGAAGTTATTCACGTAAATGCTTTTAGTGAAGTTGCAAGACGTGTAAATAGATCTATGCATGGTGATAACGAAGCCTATTATAAAGTACCAGATAATAGAGAAGAGGCTGCACAATACTTATTACTATATGAATTATCATTACCCTTCGGATTGGATTTAAACAATCAAATTAATGTAGATAAATCTGAATCTAGAGTTACTGTTACCTTAAAAAATATTGACAGTCCACAAATGATTGCTTTTGCAAATAGAGGAGAACAATGGTTAAAAGATAACGCTCCTAAAGAAATGCATGCATTAGGTGTAAGTCCAATGTTGATGTTTTCTAAATTAGGTTTTAGACAAGCGGATAGCATGCTTAAAGGAAACATTATTGCACTAATTTTAATTTCATTGATTTTGATGTTTGCCTTACGAAGCTTCAAATTAGGATTATTAAGTATAATACCAAATGTTACTCCTGTAATTATTGGGTTCGGAATCTGGGCAATGTATAAAGCACAAATAAACACTGGGATGGTGGTTGTTTTTGGAATGACCTTGGGAATTATTGTAGATGACACCGTTCATTTTATGAGTAAATTTTTAAGAGCAAGAAGAGAGTTAGGTTATACCGCGAAAGAAGCAGTTGTTTATGCTTTTGAAACTGTAGGGAAGGCTTTAGTTACAACAACTGTTGTTTTATTAGCAGGTTTTGCAGTACTGTCAACATCATCATTTGCATTAAATAGTTCTATGGCTAGAATTACAGTCGTAATTATTCTGTCAGCACTAATCATCGATTTTATTTTATTGCCGTCATTATTAATTTTAACGAGCAAGAAAAACAAGTCTTTAAAAGAAGAAAATTAAATAATTTAAATAGAAACAACATCATGAAAAAAATAATTTTATCATTAATAGCAGTTGCTACTCTTGGAGCTACTTTTGCACAATCAGCAGCAGAAAAAGGATTGGAAGTTGCAAAAAAAGCGGAATTAGCAGATACTGGTTTTAAAAGTTCTACCGTAAATTTAAAAATGACCTTAAAAAATAAAAATGGTCAAACAAGCGAAAGGTCATTAACCACTAAAACATTTGAACTTCAAGAAGATGGAGATAAATCGTTAATCGTTTTTAACAGTCCGAGAGACGTTAAAGGTACAGCAACATTAACTTTTACACATAAAAAAGGATCTGATGACCAATGGCTGTTTTTACCCTCTATAAAAAGAGTAAAAAGAATTTCATCGAATAATAAATCAGGGCCATTTGTAGGAAGTGAGTTTGCTTATGAAGATTTATCATCGCAAGAAGTAGAAAAATATACCTACAAATTTATTGAAGAAAAAGGAAATTTGGTCATTGTAGAACAAGATCCTGTTGATCCAAAATCGGGTTACACAAGAAGGTTGGTAACCTACAACAAAGATAAAGGGTATAGAATGGAAAAAGTTGAATTTTATGACCGCAAAAATTCTTTACTAAAAACGTTAACCTATTCAAAATACAAATTATATAAGAATAAGTTTTGGAGAGCAGGTGAGTTTAATATGATAAACAAACAAAGTAATAAGGAAACAAAATTAGAATTTACTGAGTATGATTTTAATGTTCAATTAACAGAAGAAGATTTCTCTCAAGTTGCTTTAAAGAGAGCTGGTAAATAAAAATATAAATACTCGTGGCTGTTTTCGTTTTATACAGTTTTGATTGATTTTTAAAACAGCTATCGGGTATTTTTAAATTGAATAGAATGAAAATTAATAGATTATTAGTTGCTGGTATATTCTTGTTATTGGTTTCGGGATTACATGTTTCGGCACAAACTGAAAAGAGAAAAAAAACAGTTCATGAATTTGAATTAGAAGCAGAAGGGGAGTATAGATACTTTTATAATGATGCTCAATTTAATGGTCAGAAAAATCATTTTCCTGCATTCGCATTTACACCAAAATATACAGTTGAATGGAATAAAGGACGTGAGAGCATTAATTTTACTAGTTTTGTAAGGTTTGATATTGATAATAAAAGAACCCATTGGGATGTTAGAGAATTGTATTATCAAAAAGCAAAAGGAAAGTGGGAGTTAAACATTGGTCTTAAAAAAGTGTATTGGGGGGTTACGGAAAGTAATCATTTAGTTGATATAATTAATCAAACCGATCAAGTTGAATCATTTGATGGGGAAGAAAAATTAGGGCAACCGATGGTTCAGTTTACTTGGAGTAGTGAGAATTTTGGAAACCTTGATTTTTTCTATTTGCCTTATCATCGTAAAAGGGAGTTTAGTGGTGCTAAAGGAAGATTGCGTTTTCCTGTTTTATTAGATAAAAATGCGCTTTCTTATGAAAGTAAAGCTGAAGAATGGAGGCAAGACGTAGCTGTAAGATGGAGCCATTATATAGGTGCTTTTGACATTGGAATTTCTCATTTTTATGGAAATGGAAGGGAACCTTTATTTATATTTAATCAACAAGGTGGTATCAATGCTTTTTATCCCGTAATTAATCAAACAGGATTAGATTTACAAATTACGCACAATGCTTTCTTATGGAAGTTAGAAGCTATTTATAGAACCGCTAAAGCACAAGATTTTTTAGCCATTGTTGCAGGTTTAGAATATACTTTTAATAATATAGATAATAATGGTTTAGATATTGGTTTTATTGGAGAATATTTATATGATGAACGTGATGAATTGGCATTAACAAGTATGCAAAATGATTTGTTTATTGGTAGTAGAATTGCTTTTAATGATACGAAAGATACTTCAATTTTAATAGGCGGAATAATGGATTTAGAGCAATCAAGTAAAATCTTTAGTATTGAAGCTTCTAGAAGAATAGGAAATAGCTGGAAAGCAGAAATTGAAGCTAGAATTTTTAGTTCAATTAGCGATAATGAACTTATTTTATCAAATTTTAAAGAAGATAGTTTCGTTAAATTATCTGTTTCAAAATTCTTCTAAAAGTAAATTTTTAGATACTTATTTTATAAAAAAATAGCATTGTAATTGAGGCACGAAAAAAGCAATCTGTTTAATTGTAGTCTATATTATAATTTTGCATTTTAACAAAAGACTATTTTACATCCCTTTGTTTTATTTTTTGTGGTGTATAAAAAAAACAGCGTAGTTACTACTTTTTAAAAGTGTTACTGCACTGTTTTTTGTTATATTTATTATTGGTAATTTTACCTTAATACCCTAAGTAAAGCACTTGTTTTTAGTCAATACACTGTTCACATTTACCTTGTAGTAATAATTGAGAGATATCTATTTTACGATTAGGGATATTTGGAATAAGAATATCGGTAGATAAACAATCTACTTTACCACAATCTGAGCATTGAAAATGTGGATGCACATCGTGGTGTTCAGCATGGGAACAATCACTGCATTTAGCATACCATTTATGACCATTTTTTCCCAGAAATGAGTGTAAAACACCATCGTCTTCTAATTTTTCTAAAACCCGATATATAGTGGTTTTATTCATCTTTAAACTAAGACGTTCTATTAGCATGACTACTGAAATAGCACTTGAGTTTTTATCAAACTCTTCAAGTAATATTTTAACTGATTTTGTTTTTCTTAAGATCCCCATGTTACAAATGTAATAAAAAATTAACGCAACTTAGTTGCTGTATTGTTGTTTTTGCTTATATTTGCAACTCAGTTGCATTACTGTATCGGGATATATTTTCCCTTTTTAAGTATTGTATGTTTTAGTTTATTAAAATTGAGCCTTTTAGATCTTAAAAATCTTTTATTTTCTTTGAAAGGGTTATTAAAAGATCGTAGATTTACTAGGCCAATTTTTTTATTTGATTATCAGTATATTATTTCTATAGAGCTATTTATCTAGATTTGCTTCACATTTTTAACTATAATAACAAGCTTAAAAAAAGTAAAGTTATGTAGCTGTAAATAATTTTCCAGTATTTATTTGTGCATGAGAGGTTAAGGTAGGGTAGAGGCTTGTATTTATTTTGTTACCTCTTTACTCATCATTTATTTTTCGACCTAAATATACTATTGTACTACCGGTATCGATGTTATTATTGTTTTCAGAAATAATATTTAATTGGTTTTTTGAAGATTTAATGAATAGTGGAATTACTTTTTCATCATTTTTAACTTTATTAATAAACTTAATGTATTCTTCTTTAGTTTCAACTTCTAATTCATGAATAGTAGGATTTGTTCTTGCTACTTCAGATAATGATAAGAAATTGTTGGTACATGAAAATATTTCATTTTTTAAGCTAGTATCATTTTCATGAACTTCACTTTGAGCTGAAATTCTATACGCTCCGTTTTCTCCAAATTGATTTTTAAATTTTTCAATTGCATACTTATTAATACCAGTATTTCCTGTTAAAGCTATTAAATAACCTATGTTATTTAACTCTATATTATCAACCAATTCATCAGAGTATATATCAACATTTAACGCCTCTATACCTAACTTGTTTGCTTTGTTTATATTTTCTTTATTTGTATCTATTAAAACAACTTGTTTACCTATTTTATTAAAATATTTGGCAATTACTCTAGAAGCTTCAGAAGCACCTATAATTAATATCCCTTCAGATTTTTTTAAAAAAACGCCTGTTATTTTTGATATGAACCTTGCTGTAGTTGCATTTAGTAGTACAGTACCTAGCACAATCATAAATACTAATGGTGTAATATATTCAGCACCTGCTATACCTTCTTTAGCTAATTTTAAACCAAATAAAGATGCTATACCTGCAGCAACAATACCTCTTGGTCCAACCCAGCTAATAAATAATTTTTCATTAAATTTTAAAGTCGAGTTAATAGTAGATAAGAAGACACCCAAAGGTCTAATTATAAAGACTACAGATGCAAAAAGAAGTAATGTTTGCCAGTTATAAATAAGAAGTAAATCTTTTATATTTATGTTGGCAGATAGTAGTATAAAAAGAATAGAAATTAATAATACACTTAACGATTCTTTAAAATATAGTAATTCTTTTAGTTGTGGTAAATTAGAGTTTCCTAAAACCATACCCATTACAACAACGGCTAATAATCCTGATTCATGGGCAAAAGTATCTGATAGTACAAAAACACCTAAAACTGATGCTAATACAAAAACATTTAATAAATAATGTGGTATTAATTTTTTCTTCATGGCAAAAATAAGCCCACTAGCAAATGTGAAGCCAAAAGTAGTACCGAATAAAACAATTTTACCAAACTCTATTAAAGCGGTTTTGGTAAAGGTATGACCACCACCTACACTAATAAATTCAAAGACCAAAACAGCAACTAAGGCTCCTATAGGATCAATTAAAATTCCTTCCCATTTTAAAACAGCAGCTATGTCTTTTTTTAAAGGAATGTTTCGTAAAATAGGGGTAATTACTGTGGGGCCTGTAACAATAATTAATCCCGAAAAAAGAAATGATATTTCCCAACTTAAATTAAATATGTAGTAAACAGCTATTGCTGCTCCAAAAAAAGTAACAGCTGACCCTAGTGTTATTAATTTAGTAATTACAGGTCCTACATTTTTTACTTCACTTAATTTTAAAGTTAAACCTCCTTCAAAAAGAATAATACTAATTGCTAGGGAAACAAAATAGAACAAGCTTTCACCAGGAAAAAGACCTTTTTGACCATTCCAAACTGGCTCAATCCATTTATTTCCATCAGCACTTAAAAACTCAGAAGCTATTGGCCCTACTAATAAACCTATTAATATTAATGGTAGAATAGCAGGTATTTTAAATTTCCATGCTACCCACTGTGCTAGTATACCTAGTATTATAATTCCTGCTAATTCTACCATTATGTTTTAGATATTAAATTTTATGTTTTGTGTCTCATGTATATTAATTACTTAATCGGAGGACTATGTTTTGTGTTTAATAAAAAGTTACTAGACCTGTATGAATATCATACATAGCACCGACTATTTTAATTGCATTTTCATCTTCCATTTCTTTTAAAACTGTACTCTGAGTACGAATGTTATCAATAGTTAAATGAACATTTTTTTCTGCTACAGTATTTACAAAACCGATATTACTAGAATTTCTTAAACTTAAATCTGTTGGTTCCGTTACCGCTTCAACAGCTGGCTTTATTTTACTAATTAATTTTGTTAAGTTACCTAATTCAGCGTTATCACAAGCTCCTTTTACTGCTCCGCAAGCGGTATGACCTAAAACTACAATAACTTTTGTACCTGCTAGTTTACAAGCAAATTCCATACTTCCTAAAATATCTTCGTTTACAATGTTACCTGCAACTCTTGCACTAAAAATATCTCCAATTCCTTGATCGAAAATTAACTCAGATGAAACTCTAGAGTCTATACAGCTTAAAATTGTTGCAAATGGATATTGTCCTGTACTTGTATCTAAAACTTGATCTAATAAAATTCTTTCTACAGCGTTATTTGTTTGAAATCTTTTATTTCCTTCTTTTAATAAATTTACAGCATTTTCTGGACTTATTGCTGCTTGTGTTTCTTTTGTATGTGCTTTCATACTATTTTTATGTTGTTAAAATAAGTGAACAATCAATGTTTTTAATTAAATCATTAATATTCGACTTTATTGAGTTTATGTTTTCTCTGTCTACAAAAAGTAAATTAGTATTACTTTTTAATAAATAGTTAGATATATCTTTTAAACTATTATCTGCTTTATCAAAAACATATTGAATTGTTTCTTTATCTTTAAAAAGACTTTCTTCGTCTAATATTTCAGCATCTTTTGTAGTCTTAAAAGACGTTAAAGGTTTTTTAGTAGAACTAATTATATCTTTGGTAAGCTTATTAATAGATTTAACATTATTAAGTAACCCTAAAGATAATTCTTCATTAGGGTCTAACGTATTTTTATCATCAGCGATTACAATTATTCCTTTATGTTTTTTTAAGATAAATTGTGTAATATTATCGCCCATAAAGCTAACTGTTTTAGGTTTTCTCTTTCCTAAAATAACGATATCTGGCTGATTATCTTCAATATATTTCTCTATCTCGTTTTTTACATTTCCAATAACAAATGAATGATTAATAGCTACGTTATATTTATTAGCTATAGGAGTAATTAAATCTTTCATTTTTTTATCAGTAGCAATGTATTCGCTATTAATAGCTCTCATGGCTGATAATTGATTCTCATTACTTACAACTTCCGTAGGTTTTTTAACATATAAGAAGTTAATATTAGTATCTACAATCTTAGCTAAACTAACACTGCTTTTTAATATTTTATTGGTAGTCTCATTTAAATTAGAAAGCACTAAAATTTTATATTCATTATTTTTCATATCGTATAAAATTTAGGCAGTTTTTGGTCTTAATTTAAAAAACTCAATAAAACTATCTGGATTTTCAGTAACTCCTCTTTCTGAAATTAATTTAATGTCAATATTTCTTTCTTTAGCTTTAAAAGCAAAATCTTCTAATATTTCAATGATATCGTTATCTAAATATCTAGTTTTTCTTACATCTAATTCTAAAAATGTATCTATAGGTAAACGATCTAACTCTTTTAAAATAGCTCCTTTGTTAAAAAAGGTAACTTCTTCGGCAAGTGTCATTTTTATTTTGTGCTTTCCATTACTTTTATCTTCAATATGTAAGAAGTGTGAATTCTGAAAACTTTTAATTAAGATTACAACAATTCCAACAGCTAATCCTAAGCTAATTCCCCAAAGTAAGTTGATAAAAACAATACCTAAAACAGTTACTGTAAATGGTATGAATTGTTTCCATCCCATTTGGTACATTTTTATAAATAACCCTGGTTTTGCAAGCTTATAACCAACAATTAAAAGAATAGCAGCTAATACTGATAACGGAATCATATTTAATAATTTTGGTATAAGTACTACAGAGGTTAATAATAAAAAACCATGAATTATTGTTGATAATTTAGAACGTCCACCAGATTGAATATTGGCAGAACTACGTACAATTACTTGTGTTATTGGTAAACCTCCAATTAAACCAGAAATAATGTTTCCAGTTCCTTGTGCTAGTAATTCTCTATTTGTTGGAGTTACATTTTTATGTGGGTCTATTTTATCTGTAGCTTCTACAGATAAAAGTGTTTCTAAACTTGCTACTAAGGCAATAGTAAAGGCAACTATCCATACATTAGGATTTGTGATTGCAGAAAAATTAGGAAAACTAAATTGACCAAAGAAAGAATCTATACTATCAGGAATTGGTACACTAACTAAGTGAGATGTTTCTATACCAAACATAGTGTTACCTTGGGTTACAGTAAAGAATATAATACCAACGACTACCGCTACTAAAGGACCTTGAATAATTTGAAAAACTTTTCCTTTTTTAGATAATACTTTATCCCAAAACAATAAAATTGCTAAACCAATAAACCCAATAGTCATTGAACCTATTGTAATATTATCAAAAATCTGTAAAATTAATGAAAATGAATTTTCTCCAGAGGTTTCAATAAAGCTATCTGCTCCTTCAGGTTCAGAATCATAACCGAAAAAATGAGGTATTTGCTTTAAAATAATAATAATTCCAATACCTGTTAACATTCCTTTTATAACTGATGATGGAAAGTAGTAACCAATAATACCTGCTTTTAAAATACTAAAAACAATTTGAATAACTCCTCCTAAAACTACAGCAACTAAAAAGTTTTCATAAGCTCCTAAATCTCCAATAGCAGATAATACAATTGCAGCTAAACCAGCTGCAGGACCACTTACTCCAATTTTAGAACCACTTAATGCTCCTACTACTATTCCTCCAATAATTCCTGCTATTACTCCAGAAAATAATGGAGCTCCACTAGCTAATGCAATACCTAAACATAATGGTAATGCAACAAAAAACACGACTACACTTGCTGGTAAGTCATTTTTAATACTCTTAAACATATTATATATTATTTGTTCTTAGTTATTTAAAACTAAGATTTATTTAAACTGATAAATTTTTTATAAGGCAAAAAACTAAACTATAATATGTTTAGAATCAGGTGGAGGAGAAATGATGTTTAAATGAGGTTTGGTATAATTTTTAACAAAATATACCAAGTTATTTTCAGTTGTCGTTAAAAACAATTGAGATTGATTAAGAATTGTAGAAGTAAAATAAATTTGAATATTTAAACCTTCTTCGTTATTTTTTTCTTCTTCTTCAGAAATAGAAAAAATAACAGAAAGGTCAATAGTGCTATCAACTACCATAATAATTGTTGGTGCAGTTATAAACAATAAAAAGGCTACTGAAAAAAATATAGCTTTTACCTTTTTTGACATTCAATTTTCTATTTAATGAGTACAAATATAATAATACTTTTTTAAATGATAGTATAACTATCATTTAAAATGGTTAAACTTTTTTATATTTGGAGCTTATTAGGTGTTAATTATTTTAAAATATGAGCATAGAAATTAAGATATCATTAAATGATGGACTGTATTTAAAAGAGCCTCAAGAGTCAAAACTAGGTCGGAACATTATAAAACACAGTATATTGATGATTGATGAATTTGGTTTTGAGTGTTTTAATTTTAAGAAGTTAGCTAAAGAAATAAATTCAACAGAAGCATCTATATATAGGTATTTTGAAAATAAACATTTATTATTACTTTTCTTAGTAAACTGGTATTGGGAGTGGGTTAGTTATCTTATAAAAATAAATACTATGAATATTGATAACCCTAGAAAAATACTAAAAATAATTATCCATTCATTTGTTTCTGCGTCTAAAGATAATCCTGGGGTTATTTATGTAAATGAAAGCAGGTTACATAATATTGTTATTTCTGAAGGAATGAAAGCTTATCATACAAAAGAAGTAGATAAAGAGCGTTCTAAAGGTTTTTTTAAAAGTTATGAAAACCTAGTAAAATCAGTATCTGATATTATAAAAGAAATTAATTCAGATTTTAAATTTCCTTTTGCTTTAGCTACAAATTTATTTGAAATGTCTAATAATCAAATATATTTTGCAAAACACCTTCCGAAATTAACTGATGTCTCAATAGATAAAGATGATGTAAATCAAGTTGAAGACATGTTAAATTATTTCGCAGATAAATTATTGGTTTAAAATTTATTGTGAATTTTATTTTGGAGATATAAGTTTAGTTGGGGTTAAGGATTTCTTCTTATTTTAATTTCTATCTGACAGTTAATTCCGGAGTTATTTAAAATGTCAGCAATGTTTTTAAAAATAGGGAAGTGGTCGCACCAAGATTTTGATTGCGTATAAATTATTTTTTTATGATCGTTAACCATGTTCAAGAGTTCGTTCGTTGTACATTTAATTGCAGATTTTAATATTGAAATATTTTTATTTTTAAACGGAATTTCTAAATAAAAATATTCTTCTAAATCTTGAGTTTTTAATTCAAAAAGGTAAATCCAATCAACACCAGGGGAAGAGCCCATCATTTCGAATTTATCAAATGTTTTGGAAATCATTAAAGGACCAGCACCAACCCATCCGCCTCTTTTAGCATTAGATAAGTATTTTTGAGATTTCCTACACCAACTTATGGTGTAACATAGTTTATGTTCACTAATTGTTTCTTTAAGCCCACAAAAAAGATATCCGCCATTATTTGTATTATATTCATCTTCAAAATGTTTATCTGTCTCTAATAAAATTTTATTTAAAATCTCAGTTGATATTTTTAGCTTAGAATCTGAATTAACATATTTTACCGAACGAATTAGATTTTTTAAACTATTTATCTCAAAATCATTTGATGAGTTTTTTAAAAGTACGTTTAAGTAAGGGAGAATTTCTACTTTATGTTTAATTTTTAATAATGTATCTAGTGAGGAATTCATTAAAAACATTAAACTATTATATTCTTTTTCGCTAGAGGAGCAACTTTCAGGAAAACCTTCAAACACTTTGTTATTATATTTAGTTTTAATCCAGTTAAATATCTGTATACAAGTGTTTTTAGATATTATTGAATTATCGTGTTTCTTTAGGTAAATTAAATCATTTAGTAATTCAATACCTTTGTTCCATGTTGTTTTATTTTTAGTAAAATGTTTTAATAGTTTTAGAATATAGCTTTCTAAAAGATGAATACTAATACCTGGTTGTAGTTTTGGAAAATAGTTAGTTAAATTAACCATGGTTTTTTCAAATTTTGTTTGACTAGGTGTTTTAGGTTTTAAATTTACTTTTTTCACATCCCTTTCTTTAGGAAATTTGAAGGTTCCATCGAGTATTGAAGCTAAAGCTGCTGCATTACTATTTCCCAGCAATGCACTTTGTTTTAAATAAACTAACGCTTTTTTTGTGTCTGATTTATGAAAATATGTATATCCTACTGTAAAATTCCAAAGAGAATCTGTTTTTCCTGCTTCAGAAACTTTATAAAGAGTTTCAAGAGCTTTGTCATAGTCACCAATATCACTATAAGCTCTTCCAAGATGATTAATTAACGAAAATGTTAACGTGTTTTGGGATAAGTTAGAAATTATTTCAATAATTTTAGAGTATTCCTTTTGGTTATATAGCTTATCTAATTGATTTATTATTTCTACACTCATGTTAAATTTCTATTTATTAAAAATTGTATGAACTCTTTTACCTTAACAATGGGGATTATCATTGGTTTAGATGCTTAAAATTTTTATAGGTTATTTTATAAGTAGGCGCCATTTGTTTTATTCCTCTTTGTATAAGTTTAATGTTTATAGCATTAATTTTTCAATATATCTTTTTAAAACTGATAATTTTTTTCTGAATTACCCTATAAATAACTTATCTATTTACATCAAGTAAAAGAGAACTTTCTTTAATGCTTAAACATTTTTTATACTTATATAGTAGGAGAGTATTCTTCTTTTTTATCTCTTGTAATAACTGTAATACCACAGAAAAGACTTTATAAATTCTAATGGTACTGCTTATTATGTTGCAGAATTTATCTAAAGCCAATAATTACTTGTTGCTGAAACTCAAAAATACACTTTGAGTAACATATAGGCAATAAAAATTGAAAGTGAAGTACTCAAAACAGTGGGATGGAGTAAATATGTATTGCTTTTATTCGATATTCATTTCCATAATATGATTATATTTACAACAGTTAGTTAAATCATTGTACTAATCTAAATTTCCTTTTGCTTTAGCTACAAATTTATTTGAAATGTCTAATAATCAAATATATTTTGCAAAACACCTTCCGAAATTAACTGATGTCTCAATAGATAAAGATGATGTAAATCAAGTTGAAGACATGTTAAATTATTTCGCAGATAAATTATTGGTTTAAAATTTATTGTGAATTTTATTTTGGAGATTCAGAGAGGTAAGTTTGGATGTTAGTTTCTTTTTCAATATATAAAGTAGTAATCTAGAACAATAAAGTTTTATAGTAAACGGAATGGGGTAGTGGTATCAAATTTCGTTTCAATTCTATCTCTAAAAATAAATGTATTTATTTTATCTTTTAGATAAAAATAAACAATATATATTTGCAACGTGAATAATTTAAAAAGAATAACAAGTTTATTACTATCTGCCATCATCTTGATGACACACCTTGTTGTTCTTAATCACTCTTTTGAACATCATTCAAATAACAAAGAACAGTTAACATCTTCTTTAGAATATGAAAAAGTAACTGATACAAACAAAGATTGTTCTTTATGTAATATTTATTTAGATGTAGAATTATCTAAAGATCCAACTTTTACTTATGCAATATTAGCACCTAAGTTAATAACCGATTTTTTTTTAGAAAAAGACAATAGCTTTACATCTGTTGTATTTAGTATAAAAAAATCAAGAGCACCACCTTACTTTATAGCTTAACATACTAGATATTTTACAAAATTACTTAAAACACCAAAGAGGTGGGTCTAGTCCTATAATTTATTTAATACATCCTTTAACTTTTTAGAACTCATATTTTATTTATTTAAATAAATATGTGTTCTAAAAACGAATATTTCATTTTAACATATTAAAAATTTAATTATGCTACAAGCAAAAAAGCTTTGTAAGCGCTATGATGATAAATCAGCGCTCAAAGACTTGTGTCTTTCAGTAAAACCAGGAGAAATATTTTGCTTACTAGGGCAAAATGGAGCTGGAAAAACTACTACTATTAATCTTTTTTTAGGTTTATTAACGCCAACTTCTGGTGAAGCATTAATAGATAATGTTTCTGTTTCAGATGCTAATTTTAATAGAAGTTCAATAGCCTATATTCCAGAAACAGTAGAGTTGTATGGTAGTTTGTCTGGATTAGAAAATTTAGATTTCTTTAGTCGATTAGCAGGTTTTACATATACCAAAAAGGAATTAGACCAATTTTTAAAACAAGCAAATTTACAGGAAGAATCGTACCACAAAAAGTTAGGAACCTATTCTAAAGGAATGCGTCAAAAAGTAGGTATTGCGATTGCATTATCTAAAAACGCCTCATATATTCTTATGGATGAACCTACTTCAGGTTTAGATCCAAAAGCATCTGTAGAATTTGCTAAAACATGTAAAGAATTGTCGGCAAACGGGGTAGGAATATTTATGGCTACTCATGATATTTTTAATGCGGTGAATATTGGTTCTCGTATAGGAATTATGAAAGAAGGAAGTTTAATTCATACTACAGAAACATCAAAAATAACAGCTCAAGAATTACAAGATTTATATATAAAGACTATTTAATAACAGTTAAAAAATAAATAATTTTAATAAACCCAACTCTATTATTAATATAAAAAATGGAGTAATTATCTCAAACCCCATAACTCATAAAAACAATCATGAATTACAAAAACATAGGATTCGTAGTTTTATTTTTAATTACACAAACAATCTTTTCACAAGTAAAAATTACAGGAAAAGTTGTAAATAAAGATAATATAGCAATAGAAGGAGCAAACGTTATTGTTTCGAATGAAAAAAAAGATAAAAAAGGTATCATGTCTAATACAGATGGGGACTTTTCTATAGTATTACAAGAAAATGGTATTTATAATGTAATCATAACTTTTGTTGGTTATGAATCGTATAATAATACAGTAACTATTTCAAATAATCAAAAAGTAGATTTAGGTGTAATTTCGTTAAAAGAATCTACAGAGCTATTACAATCTGTTGAAATTATAGGAAGAAAACGTAAAGATTATAACAGTGACTATTCTTTTTCAGCCACTAAAGTAGCTATTAAAAATAAAGAATTACCTCAATCTGTCGCTACTGTAACAAAAGAATTAATTGATGATAAAGTAGCTTTTCAATTATCAGATGCCGTAAAAGGGGTAAGTAGTGTTACACCAGTAAGTATGTATAATCATTTTAATATCAGAGGTATTACACAGAATGAAGATGGGCAAGTGTTAAATGGTATGCGTACACGTCAATTTTATTTTTTACAACCATTAACACAAAATATAGAGCGTGTTGAAGTTGTAAAAGGACCTAGTTCTGTTACTTTTTCAAGTGCTGACCCAGGAGGTACTGTTAATATCGTAACTAAAAAACCGTTAGCAGAAGAAAGAAAAGAAGTAACTTTTGGAATAGGAAGTTTTAATACTATTAGAGGAGGTTTAGATTTTACAGGGCCATTAAATGAAGAAAAAACATTATTATATCGTTTAAATGCCGCTGTGCAAGAGGCAAAATCATTCAGAGATTTAGTACAAAATAATGCGATATTAGTTTCTCCGTCTTTTAGTTTTATGCCTAGTGCTCATACTTCTATAAATGTTGAGATGATTTATAATAGCAGTACAGGAAATTTAGATCGTGGTCAACCTGTTTTTGAAAAATTAGGTGGAGAAAACTTCAATTTAAAAAGCACTCCTATCTCAAGAAATATAGCAGCTACAAATGATTTTAATAAGACAAAAGAGTGGATTACTACGATAAGCTTTAGTCAACGTTTGTATGAAGGTGTTCAACTGAATGCTAAATACATGAAACAGTTATGGAGTGAAGATTTACAAGAACATAGATATGAAAAGGCTGTTCAAGATGAGAACGGGGATCCTGTTTCTGGACTTGTAGGATTACGTTATGCAGAAAGAAAACAATCTTGGAATACAGATAATATAAGCGCCTTTTTAAATTTTGATTATAAATTAGGAGATGCAGCAGAGTTTAAAACAGTAATAGGTTACGATTTACATCGATTTGATAAAACTATTGGAGGAGGTGTAAATTCGGTAAGACGTAACTTAAAAGATGCTGATGGGAATGAAATTTTAACAGCGTATAACGGTATAAATATTAAGTTACCTGCGGCAGGTTTTTTTGATTTGAATAATCCTTCTAATATTATTAGAAATACAAATTCTTATAATCTATTTTCTGGGGCTATACCTGCTCAAGTATTAAAAACACATGGAGCTTATATTCAAAATGTAGCTAAATTTTATAATTTTTCATTATTATTTAGTCTTAGGCATGAATGGTTTGAGGATGATTTTAATTACGGAACAGCTAACAGAAGTAAAAATACATTTAATGCATTAATACCAAGAGTTGGGTTGTCTTATGAAATTAATAATAACTTAAATGTTTATGCAACCTATTTAGAAGGTTTTCAGCCTCATGCTTATACAACAGGTTTAATGCCTAGTGTAGCAAATTTCTTTTGGAATAATGATAGGCTAAGTATTTTAAGTACATTTAAACCATTAACAAGTAGTTTAGAGGAGATAGGAGTAAAAGGTAGATTTTTTAATGGAAAAGTTAATGCTTCAGCTGCAGCTTTTAGAATCCGTCAAAAAAATGTTTTATTAATAAATACCAATGCAACTAATGATTTAGGCTTCGAAATTAATCAACGAGGTGAAGATCGTAGTCAGGGTATAGAGTTTGATGTAAATGGACAACTTCTAAAAAATCTTCAAATAAGCGCTTCAGGAAGTTATGTTGATGCGGAAATTGTAAAATCGGATGATCCTTCATTAATAGGTGAACGAACAGAAGCAGCACCTAGATGGAGTGGGAACTTATGGGCGAAATATAGCTTTAACGATTCAAGTGCTTTACGAGGTGTAAGTTTAGGTTCAGGGATTCAATATAGTGGTGATAAATTAGCTTGGTATCAAAGAGATTTAAAGTTACCTGATTATACTATAATAGATATAGCTGCTTATTACAAACCTTTAAATTCTAATTTTGAATTTACGTTAAAATTAAATAATTTATTTGATACCGTATATTGGACAGGAGCCCTTAATAATACACGTTTATTTCCAGGAGCTCCTCAAAATTTTATGCTTACAACAACCTATAAGTTTTAATTAATATGAAAAAAAACGTTATTATTTTAATAACAAAACAGTTTTTTAAAAAGGCCTTTAGTAATAAAGGTCTTTTAGTACTATTAGCTGTTTTTTTAGCTGTTTTAACTTATGTAACAGTAACTAGTTGGAATGCTTTTGAGGCACACCATCATATTATTGAACATCATCAAGAAAGTTCAAGAGAAAGTTGGGAAGATAGTCCAGATAAACACCCACATCGAATGGCTCATTTCGGGTCATTTGTTTTCCGTTTGCAGCACCCTTTAAGTGTTTTCGATTCAGGTATTGAAACTTATACAGGAAATGCTGTTTTTTTAGAAGCACATAAGCAAAATACGGCAAATTTTTCAGAAGCAAGTTTCTCTACAGGATTGGTGCGTTTTGGTGATTTGAACATTGCTATGCTATTACAATTGATTTTACCGCTAATTATTTTCTTCATAGGGTATTCATCTGTTATATCTGAAAAAGAAAACGGAACACTCAAGATAATTTATGTTCAGGGAGCAAATATAAAAGAAGTTCTTTTAGGTAAATCATTAGGATTGTTCCTTGTTTCCAGCTTATTTTTTCTGCCAGCCTTCTTATCGTTATGGAGTATTTCTTTTTTAGAAGGTAATACATTAAGTAATGCTATTGTAATTAGATCATTTTTAATAACAATTGTTTACATATTGTTTTTTATGATTCTATGTTGCATTACAGTAATGGTGTCAGCTAAGAGTGAAAACTCTAACAAAGCATTATTAAGTCTGTTAGGAATATGGTTACTGTTTTTTATAATCATACCTAAAACAGCTCAAGTATTAGGTAATTATACATACCCTAATTTATCTAAAATTGAATTTAGAGCGGCAATAGAGACTGAAGTTTCAAAAGAAGGAGACAGTCATAATCCAAACGATCCATATTTTAATAGTTTGCGTGATTCAATTTTAAAAGTAAATAATGTTACAGATGTAAAAGACTTAGCATTTAATTATAGTGGTTTTTTAATGGGAAAAGGAGAAGAAAAATCGGCTGTTATATATAATAAGCAACATAAAAAGCTAATTAATACTTATAAGAAGCAAAATAGTATAACAAATAGTTTAGTGTTGATGAATCCATATTTAGCAATAAAAAATTTATCAATGAGTTTTTCAGGAGTAGATTTTGAAACATACGTTAACTTTTTATTACAAACAGAAGATTACAGGTACAAACAATCTCAATACATGAATAATTTACAAATGAAGTTTATTAGTAATAAAGCTAATGGAAGTGAAGGTAAGGTTCATGTTGTTAAGAAGGAACATTGGAAGGCATTACCGGAATTTAATTACCAATATATTTCAATTTGTAAAACAATAAATAATCAATTGTTAGCAATAATTACACTTTGCGTCTGGTTAATAATTTCTTTTATCGTTATGATAAAATTTTCTAATCGTTTTAAAATTATTTAATTATGTATAGATTATTAATTAAACAATTCTTTAGATCAAAAACTGTATTACTAGCTTTTAGCATACTATTAATTTTAGGTGTTTTAAGTATAAGTACAGGAAAACAGTTTTTATCTCAAAAGCAAGTAGCAATAGAAAAAACTATTGAGCAGCAACAAAAACATTTAACAACCCAGACGAATATTCATAAAGATGATTTAGGTTTATTATTATATTATTTAAAGTTTTCTTTTATTAAACCTGTTCAATCATTAGCGGGGATTTCTATTGGACAAAGTGATTTGAATTCTCATATACAAAATGTTAGTATTTTAAATTTAGAAGGGCAAAAATATGATACGGATTTAGTAAATCCAATGCGTTTACAAACGGGGAATTTAGACCTGAGTTTTCTTATTATCTTTCTTTTTCCTTTGGTAATTATAGCTTTAAATTTTAACCTTTTATCAGAAGAGGTAGAAAAAGGGACTTGGAAAATGATTACTACTCAAGGAAAATCCTCTTTTAAGTTTTTACTAATGAAATTATCTATAAGAGTGTTTTTTGTATTTATTATTTTAGGAGTACTATTCTTATTATCGAAGCTAGTTTTAGAAATTCCATTTAATACTGCTTTTTTACAGCTTATAATTATAAGCTATCTGTATTTACTGTTTTGGTTTGCTGTATGTTTTTTTGTTATTATGTTAAGAAAAACATCGAATACTAATGCAATAATATTATTAGTTAGTTGGTTAATTTTGGTTGTTTTTTTACCTGTAGTTATAAATAATTATATAACTAACAAATATCCAATAGGTGAAGCTTTTACAATGACGATAAAACAAAGAGATGAGTATCATAAAAAGTGGGATACAGATAAAAATGAAACTGTAAATAAGTTTTATAAACATTACCCACAATTTTCTAAATATAAAGTACAAGAAAAAGGATTTTCATGGTTGTGGTATTATGCGATGCAACAAATGGGAGATGATGAATCAAAGCATGAACGAGATGCTATGTATAATAAGATAAAAAGCAGAGAAGGTTTAAGTGCAAAAATAGCACAGTTTTTTCCACCTTTACAAGTACAACTATCTATGAATAAAATAGCGAATACAGGTTTAACACATCAAGTGAAATTTTTAAATGCAACAACAAAATTTCATGAAGGTGTTCGTTTACAGTTTTATCCAAAAATATTTGAAAATGAAGCTGTAAATACTATAGACTGGAAAAAATATAAAGTAGTGTTTTTTAAAACTGAAACTGAGTTTAATCTTGTTAAAAATATATTTTATATGACCTTAATTACCTTACTTTTAGTAGTTTTTGGGGTTTTTAGGAATTTAAAGTTTTTTACATAAAAAGAGCTTTTATATATTTTAGTATATTGACTTTAAATTGAATTCATTTATAAGGTAAAAGTGAACAAAGCATTATTAATAGAAGCTAAAAACAACTATTTTAAAGATGTATACAGTCTAAAACTGATAATATTGAATTGGTAGTAAAATAAATAAGGAGGTAGTTATCGTAACTATCTCTTTTTTTATCGCTGATATTTAATCAAAGGAAACACCATTAAAGGAGATATAATCTATTTCCTGGTACAATATGTAACTTTCCTTTATTTAATAGAGTTTCGTAAGTGTGAAGTGGGGTACAAGTGCAGTACTTCATTAGCTTTTGTTTAAAAAAAATAGATAAAACGTAGAAAATATTTCCTTAACAGTGTATTTGTTAAGGAAATATTCTATTGTTTTTATTCGATACTCATTTCCATAGTATGATCATATTTACAACAATCAGGTAAACCATTATACGCATCTAAATTTCCTTTTGCTTTTTCTGTATCGTAACCAGAAGCTGCAATAGCTTTGTGAATTGCCATAACGTTTGTTTTAGCATTATCAAAAGACACCTCAATTTTCTTTTTATCTACATTCCAAGTTGCAGTTGATACACCTTCAATATTATTTGCAGCTTTTTCAATAGTACTTTTACACATACCACAGTTTCCTCTTACACCAAAGGTAATATCTGTTTTTGCTATTTCTTTAGAAACCTCAGTTTTGTTCGTACTCGTTTCTTTTTTGCCTTCATTTTTACAGCTTGTAAATATTGTAGCTGTAATAATTACTAAACTTAAAATTATTTTTTTCATTTGATTAAAATTTAATTATTGATTTTTATTAGTCTAAAATTTGTTTTACTTCCCCACATTTTAACATAGCATTTCCATAATAAGGATTCATTACCACTTCTTCTTTACTTAGCCAATAAGCACCTTTGTTACTATTTGCCATTGGACAAAATTCAACATAAACTTTCTCGTTAATTCCAAATAGTTGAACTGTAGTGATTAAACTAGATGATAGTTGTATGAAATGACTTCTTTGTTCTACAATATCAATTGTTTTATAAATTGAAGTTGTAGCTGCTTTTATTTCTTTTTCTAAAGACATCCAGTTTCTATGGGTTTTATTGTCTTTTAGTAATTTCATATCAATTTTAGAAACATTTTCTATTATCTTTTTTGATGCTCTTATTACTTTATTAGTATCACCTTTAATCAAAGCATTTTTTAATTGGATATAATCATTAAAAACTGTTTTTAGTTGATTTTGAAACTCTTCTGAGACTTCTATCCTTTCGTTTTTATTGAAATTATTAACTGTTGAATTATTATTCATTCCAAGATGATTTTCGTGACCAGTCATCACTTTACCGCCTTTCTTGTTCATCATTGATTTTTTGCCTTGTAATTGAGCAGCGGCATCAACAGTGAAAGTCCCATTTGTTACAATTTCATCTCCTTTTTTTAAACCTTGTAAAACTTCGTAATTGTTTCCGATTCTATTTCCTAATGTAATTTTACGCATTTCAAAAATAGGTTCATTATCATTCGGTTTTAGATATACAACAGAACGTTTTCCTGTCCATAAAACAGCTGATGCCGGAATAGAAATAACTTCTCCTTCATTCGAATTGATTCCTTTAATTTTTCCTTCAACAAACATTCCTGGTTTAAAATCATCATTTCTATTATTAAGCACAACTCTTAATTTTACAGTTCTTGTTTTAGAATCTAAAACAGGATCTATAAAATCTACTTTTGCACTAATTTTTTTAGTTGAGTTTGTTATTATAAAAATGTCTTGTCCTTTTTTAAACAAATCAATCTGGTGTTCATAAATATCAAAATTTACCCAAACTGTATTTAGATTTGCTATTTTAAACAACGGTTGCCCTAGTTTAATAGATTCTCCTTCTGCTACTAATTTTTCTGAAACGGTACCTGATACAGTAGCATAGACAGGGAAATTTTCTTTTACTTTACCTGACGTTTCAATTTTATTGATTTGATTTTTAGAGAGTTTCCATAATTTTAATTTATTACGAACAGCCTTGTATAATGCAGGTTGGGTTTCTTTTAAAGACGAAGCTGTAATTAATTCTTGTTGTGCGGCAAATAACTCTGGTGAATAAATAGTTGCTAATAGTTGACCTTTTCTAACTTTTACACCTTTAGAGTTAATATTTAAACGTTCTATTCTCCCCGAAAAATAACTGATTTGAACAGTATTAGCTTCTTCATTTTCTACAATTTTTCCTGATAATTTAATGGTATTATCTTCTATTTTATCATTTCCGACAATAGAAGTTTGAATGTTAGCCAAAGCTATTGCGTTTCTTGTCAGTTTAAATTGGTCTGCCATTAAACCTTCAGAACTATTTTCTGTAAGAATTAAATCCATGCCACAAATAGGACAATCACCAGCTTCTGATTTCATAATTTGCGGATGCATAGAACACGTCCATAGCTGTTTTTTTTCTACTGTTTGAGAATGCTCATGTTCTATTTTTTCGGCTGATGGATTTCCGAATAATAACCAGCCAAATAATAAACCAATAGTTATAAAACCTATATAAATTATATACTTTTTCATATTTAAAAGATGTTTAGAAGCATTAAACTTGCCATCACAATCATTATGGTATTTTCTATAAATGTGGCTTCTGTCATTGGTAATTTTAAAGCAGTACCAAGACAAGCGCATTTAATTGCTTTTTTACTTAAAAGTGTTTTTGTAACACCAATTGTAGTGATACTTAATACAATTAGCGTAATTATTAAAGCAATATTTATTTCATAATGTAATAGAAACATTAAACCTAAAGCGGTTTCTATAAAAGGATAAATTTTTCCGTAAAAAGGAATCTTTTTTGCCAAAGGGTCATACATTCTAAAAGAATCTGGAAACCCTTTTAAGTCTAACATTTTAAAAAAGCTAAAGACGATGAAAAATAAGCCCATAAAGTTGAGCATAAATTCGTTCCAATTCCAATCTTTATAGTTTAATAAAATACTTGCCGTTGTTATATAAAATATGATTAAAAACAGTGGTTTTAATTGCTCAAATTTTGATTTTTCAGACACTGCTTCAAAATCTATTGCTGAGATTTTTTCTTTACGCTCCTTTTTTTCTGATAGAATATATTTTTCGGGTAAAGCATCTTTTAAAATATTGGTTTTTATGTATTTATTCATTGTGATTTCTGCTTCTCCTTTTTCTAGGTTTACAGAAATATTTGTAATATTATCAATTTCACCTAAATATTTTTCTACGGAAGCTTTGCAATTTCCACAAGTCATTCCTGTAATTTTATATGTATGTGTCATTTTTTTATTGAATTAAGTAATTAATAATTGTGGTTTGTATGAAGTAGGATTTAATAGATGCAATTTGATTCATTTCAAACTTTAATTGTAACTCTTGAATATCTAATACATCATTAAAATCAATCGTTCCTGTTTCATAACTTTTAATTAGAATTTCTTCTGCATTTTTAGCCTGCTTTAAATTTTTAGCTTGTGTTTTATAACTTATTCTTGCAGAAGTTCGTTTGTTTATTGCTTTGTCTAAAAACATTTCTAATTTATTTTTTCTTTCCTGTTTCTGTGCTAAAACTTTTTGTTTTTGTAAGTTTTTTTGCTTCGTTTTTGATTTATAACGATTGTTGAAAATAGGTATGGATACTGTTACCATTGGCATAAAAATATCTTTACCATTATCACTAAAACTCATATTTGGGCGTTTAGTAACATTAATGTAATCGAAACCGAAACCAATCATTGGAGCACTTTCTTTCTGATTTAATAATTCTGATTTTTCTATAGATTGATACAATTTATCATATTTTAATAATTCAGGGTGCACAGATAAATTATCTATATTAATATCAAAATTTTCACTGGGAAAGTTTAAATCACTCACAACAGTTATATAAATTGATTTATCACGATTCAACAACTTATTTAAGGTAGTTTGTTCAGTTAAATACTGTTGATTTAAAATTGCCAATAATTGCTCCATTTCATTTTGACGCATTTGCAATCGTAAAACATCTACAGCAGAAGCTTTACCAATTTCAACTGATGTTAATGCTAATGTTTCATAAGTTTCAAGTAGTTTTATATTTTCTTCTAATACTTTTTGCTTTGCTTTATTTGTATACAAGTTATAATAGGATTGCGAAACAGAAGAAATTAGCTTCCGTTTGGCAATAACAATATCTTCATATTTAGCATCTGCCATAGAAGAAACATAATTTTCTCTTGAAGTAATTGTACCAAACCAAGGTAACATTTGTTTTACAGAAATTCTAAAACGCTGCGCACCTGTTCTTGTTTCTGGTTCACTTACAAAATATCCAGCACCAAATTCAGTATTTGGTAACGTGTTAACTTCGTTTACTTTTTCGGAAGCAATATTATATTGTAATTCAATTTTTTGAATTGCTGGATTATTTTTTAGTCCCTGTTCAATAAGTACATTTAATTCTTGTGCATTTGAAAAACCAAAAGCTAAAAAACTTATTAGTGTAAAAATTAAATTTTTCATTTTTTAGATTTTTTTAATTTGAATTCTTCTCGCCAACTATATAAAACTGGCACAATAAAATAAGAGGTAATGTCAATGACCATTCCTCCAAAAATTGGAATTGCCATCGGAATCATAATATCACTTCCTTTTCCTGTAGAAGTTAAAACTGGTAGTAATGCTAAAATTGTAGTTACAGTTGTCATTAAACAAGGACGGATTCGTTTTTCTGCAGCTTGTAAAGCGGCTACTCTAATACTTTTTTTATCAGAAGGTTTTTCACGCTTAAATGTTTGTGTTAAATAAGTTGCCATTACAACACCATCATCTGTTGCAATTCCAAATAACGCAATAAAACCAACCCAAACTGCCACACTTAAATTGATTGTTTTCATATTAAAGAGAGATCTCATATTTTCTCCCAAAAAACTAAAATTGAAAAACCAATCTTGCCCATACAACCAAATCATAATAAAACCACCGGCAAAAGCCACTGTAATTCCTGTAAAAACCATTAATGATGTGGTAACCGATTTAAACTGGAAGTATAAAATCAAGAAAATAATAGCCAATGCTAATGGAACTACAACTGATAATGTTTTCTCTGCTCGTAACTGATTTTCGTAAGTTCCTGTAAATTTATAACTGATGCCTTTTGGAACAGTTAATTCACCAGAATCTATTTTTTGTTGAAACAGTTCTTGCGCATTTTCTACCACATCAACTTCAGCAAAACCATCTAACTTGTCAAATAAAACATAGCCAACTAAAAAAGTATCCTCACTTTTTATTACTTGTGGGCCTTGTTCATACCTAATTGTTGCCAACTCATTTAAAGGAACAGGGCTTCCTTTTTCAACAGGAATATAAATGTCTTTTATAGATTCAGGATTGTTACGTAATTCTCTTGGGTAGCGAACTCGAATTCCATAACGTTCTCTTCCTTCCACTGTTTGTGTTAATTGCATTCCACCAATTGCAACTTTTAAAACATTCTGAACATCTTCAATAGAAATTCCATAACGTGCAATTTTTTCTCTATCAATATCAATCAGTAAATACGGTTTCCCTACAATTCTATCAGCAAAAACGGCTTCTGTTTTAACACCTTCTGCTTGTTTTAAAAAGTTTTCTAGTTGTAATCCAAAAGCTTCAATTTGCTTTAAATCTTGCCCTTTTACTTTTATTCCCATTGGCGCACGCATACCTGTTTGTAGCATTACCAACCTTGTTTCTATAGGCTGTAATTTTGGAGCAGAAGTAACACCTGGTAGTTTGGTAACTTTTACAATTTCATTCCAAATATCATTTGGACTATTTATTTTTGGTCTCCAATTACGATAGAACTCGCCATCATTATCCTTAATAAGTTGATTGTGTTCAAGTTTCGTAAAACTTGCATTTTCAGAATTATTAGGGTTTTGAATAAACTGTCCGTTTTTTAATTCAAAAGAACCTTCATTATTTATTTTATAACGTTGCCTTTTTCCTTCTGAATTGCGCATGTATTCAGATTTATACTGAATCATATTTTCATACATAGATAAAGGTGCAGGGTCTAAAGCAGATTCGGTTCTTCCTGCTTTACCAACCACGGTTTCAATTTCAGGAATGGTGGCAACTGCCATATCTAACTGTTGTAAAACCCGTTTATTTTCTGCAACACCAGAATGTGGTAATGAAGTGGGCATTAATAAGAATGAACCTTCATTTAAAGATGGCATAAATTCTTTTCCAGTATTATTTAAGATCCAACCTCCAGAAATAAGAACAGCTGTAGGAATCATTAAAAACAAGATTTTATTATCCAAAGCCCATTTTAGAATTCGCGTATAATATTTTCTAAAAACAGAAAATATTCCTAAAAAACCAAAACAAATAATAGCTACAAAAATTAAGTTTATAAATATACTTCTGTCAAAACCTAATGGTCTCCAGTACTCTGCAAGTAAAAATATAATAGCAATGCAAGAAACTATGATGTTTATAAGGTTGCTATTTTTCTTGTTCAACTTTCCTAAAACAACTAATAAACCATTAATTCCAAAAGCAATTAGAATGATTCCTAACCAATGACCACTGATTATAATTACTATTCCAATACTTATTAAAGCGATATTTATAAGATGCTTAAATGAATTTTTAAGTGTTGTTTTTCTGAATAAATAAGCAGCAAAAGGCGGAATTATAAATAAAGCAATTACCAAAGATGCAGATAAAGCCATTGTTTTGGTAAAAGCTAAAGGTCTAAACAATTTTCCTTCTGCACCAATCATTGTAAATACAGGAACAAAACTGATAATTGTAGTTAAAACGGCTGTTAATATTGCTCCAGAAACTTCTGCAGTTGCATTGTAAATTATTTCGTCTGTTGTATATTTTGTACCATCTTCACTAATTTGTAACTTTTTATCATCTAAATGACGAATCATGTTTTCGGCGAGTATGACGCCAACATCAACCATCGTTCCTATCGCTATTGCAATTCCTGAAAGTGCTACAATATTTGCATCAACATTAAATAGCTTCATGGTAACAAAAACCATTAATACTGCAACTGGCAATAAGCCAGATATTAAAATTGAAGCTCGAAGATTAAAAACCATTACAATAATTACCAAAATAGTAATTAGAATTTCTAATGTTAATGCCTCTTTAAGTGTATCTAAAGTTTCTTCAATTAATTCTGTTCTATCATAAAAAGGAACAATTGTTAATTGAGATGTTCGTCCGTCAGCTAAAACTTTAGTTGGTAATCCTCCTTTTAATTCTTCAATTTTAGTTTTTACATTCGTAATTACTTTCATAGGATTTGCTCCATATCTTGCAACTACAACACCACCAACAACTTCTGCACCTTCTTTGTCTAACAATCCTCTTCTTGCTACTGGACCTAAAGAAACTTTACCAATATCTTTTATTTTGATAGCAGTAAAATCTTCGGAAGTAACAACAGCATTTTCAATATCTTCAATAGACTTTATATAACCTAACCCACGAACTAAATATTCAGCTTGATTTATTTCTAAAGTTTGCGCACCAATATCCTGGTTACTACTTTTAACAGCTTTTACAACTTGATGTAAACCAATATTATATTGTCGCATTAATTCAGGATTCACATCTACTTGATATTCTTGAACATAACCACCAATTGAGGCAACTTCAGAAACACCACTTGCAGATGACAATCCGTATTTTACATAATAATCTTGAATGCTTCTTAATTCTTGTAAATCCCAGCCACCAGTAACATTTCCTTTTTCATCACGGCCTTCAAGTGTGTACCAAAAAATTTGACCTAAACCAGTCGCATCTGGTCCTAAAGCAGGATTCACACCTTCTGGTAATAAATTACTTGGTAATGAGTTTAGTTTTTCTAAAATTCTACTTCTGCTCCAGTAAAACTCGATATCTTCTTCAAAAATGATGTAGATACTTGAAAACCCAAACATAGAAGAGCTACGAATTGTTTTAACTCCAGGAATACCCAATAGGGAAGTGGTTAAAGGATACGTAATTTGATCTTCAATATCTTGTGGAGAACGACCATCCCATTTGGTAAATACAATTTGCTGATTTTCGCCAATATCAGGAATGGCATCTACAGCAACAGGGTTACTTGGTAAAAACGGAATGTCCCAATTAAAAGGAGCATTTACAGTTCCCCAGCCCACAAAAAGTAAGAGTAATAAAACTGATACAAGTTTATTTTCTATTAGAAATTTGATGCTTTTATTTAGCATTGCATTTATTATTAAACAGTTAGAAATTAGTGTTAGAAAAACACCGAGTACAACAAATAATCCTTATAACATTGCAGTTATAGGATATTTCAGTCTATTGTTTAAAAATCAAATTAAATAAGTTTCGTCAAGTTTGTATATTTCCCTGACGACCAAAGGAGGAGAGTAATCTCTGTAAGAACTAATATTTTCATCAACACATTCAAAAAGGTTGATGTAGGTATAGATAAATGAAGCTAAAAATTGTTGTTGCTCAAAAGAAAGTATATCAAAAGATAATTTCAATTCATTTTGACCATTAATAACGGTCTGTTTATCATTACAGCAATTCTTCTTCGTGATTGAACAATTTTTAGTTTGTGATTTTTGCATTTCCATTCCGCAAGTTTTTGCTTTTTGAAATATTGCAGTATCTACTAAACTTCCTCCACAGTAATGCATATCAATAGTAAATGACATTGTAGAGAGAAGCACTACAAAAGCCATTGATATTGAGATTATTTTATGGAATACTTGTTTAATCATTATTACAAAGGTATGAAATTAATTAATAGCGTATTAATTAAGCCTTAAAGATGTAATTATAACATACATTCCAAATTTTTCACATAATTTCAGTATTAGTATTAGTATGAGTAGAGTTGATGAAAATGAATATAAATATAATTTAGGGTGGTAAAGTCACCAAAAAAAAACAAAGTACTATAAAATGAAACAAAATATATTTTCTGATACAGAAAGTAATAACCCCAGTATTTACAGTGTGTTTAGCGTTTCGGTGTGGAGTAGTGGTGTTAGATTTTGTTTTTTTTTGGTTAATTTTATATTCTTATATTTGAATTAAAAAATAAAAATGAAACTATTTATCGTAATTCTATTAATTAATTTTACCAGTTGTCAAAGTCAAAATGATATAATAAAAATTGAAAATGATTTAGAAAGGTTAAAATTGAAGGGAGAAGTAAAAAAAATTACTTCTACTATTTTAAAAAATAATATAGATGGAACTAATACCTTTGATAGTTATAATTTTAATAAGAAAGGTGATATATTAAGGAAATCTAATGATTTAAAATATATAGAGGATTATTATTATAATGGAGATCATAATAAAATTAAAGTTACAGGCTCTCTTAGAGGTACTGTAGATTGTGATACAATTTTCTTTTACAATGGGAATAATTGTATAAAAAAATATATTTATAGTTTTAAAAAAGGTAAATTAAATCTTAGGGATTCATTGCTTTATGTTTATGATTCCAAAAATAGAATAAATCAAGAAAAATTCTATGCAAAAGGTAAATTAGATATAACTTCTTTTGAATATAATAATCAAAATCTAATAGTTAAAAAGACAACAGAAACTATAGAGGGGAGAATTTTCTATGAAATTTTTAAATACAATAAAAATTCAATTAAAAAAGAATATTTCAGTAAAACGGATCCTAGAAGAATTAACAATAAAAGAATAATAGTTAATACTTTTAATAAAAATGGTTTAATAATAAGTATAGAAAAAACCTTTATTGAAGGAAAATCAAAATCCAAAAAATCAGTAATTATAAATTATTTGGATTTTGATGATTTAGGCAACTGGATTAAATGTAGTACTACATATGATTCTGAATTACAATTAATAAAAGAGAGAAAGATTGAGTACTTTGATTAATTTAAAATTAAATTTACCACTTATTTTTTATAGAATATTGTTCTTTAGAGTTTTCGAAAAAGTAAAAAGGATATTTTTTTCCTTTCCTAAGTATTAGATTTATTTTTTATCTATACTATATAGATATTTAGTCAATCGTTTATCAACATTTTTTATTTAAATATTTTGTTCTACAGCCCATTTTAAAACTCTACTAGATGTTCTTAAATATGAAAAATAACTTTAACGAAACGAGACAAGCAAATACTTGAACTAAGGAATGGGAATGCGACTTAGTGAGGATTTTGTGAAGCTAAAATGATTGAATGGTATTTATTACTAAAGTAAAAATCATTTAGAACTTTAATTATATTTATTAATCCAGTCATAATCCCCGTTTAGATTATTAAAACAATTATCAATTGCTTTTAACTATACATCATCAATCAATCAATCAATTTGGATTTTTGAATATTTCATATTTTAAAAATAGTTTTTTTAGAATTAACTATAGGTTCTAATTCGTTTGAAAAACCATATTCAGGTTTGAATATAGAACCTAATATTTTGCTTTTAACCAAAAAAACAAAGTACTATAAAATAAAATCTATTTTCCGATACAGAAATTACCAAAAATATGGCCTAAAATATCCTTATCAACATCGTATTCACCAGTAATATTACCTAAATGACGTAAACATTCACGTATATCAATAGAGAATAAATCGGTAGAAATATCTAAGTCAATTCCTTGCTGTACAGAAGAAATTGCTGTTAAAGCATTATTTAAGGCTTCAAAATGACGAGAATTAGTAACAATCGTTTCATTATTACTTAATGCCCCTGTGTTAACTAAAGAAGTTAATACAGCCTTTAATTCATTAATACCTGTTTTTTGTTTCGCAGAAAGTAAAATTAAGTTTTCAATTTCAGATTGTAAGATCGAAGCATCATGACACGATAAAGTGTCAATCTTATTTGCAATAACTAACAAGCGTTTATTAGGAAAACGTTCTTTAATTGTTTCAATTTCTTGTAAAAAATCTTCACTAGAATGAGAAAACTTATTAGAATCAATTAAAAATATAATTAACTGAGCATTTTCTGCTTTTTCATACGCTTTTTTAATACCTATATTTTCTACAATATCTTCTGTTTCACGAATACCAGCAGTATCAATAAAACGAAAAGCAACACCATCAATAATTAGTTCATCTTCAATAGCATCACGTGTAGTACCCGCAATATCAGAAACAATGGCTTTTTCTTCGTTTAGTAAAGTATTTAAAAGTGTTGATTTACCAACATTAGGTTCTCCTATAATTGCAACGGGAATACCATTTTTCATAGCATTTCCAAAAGCAAAAGAATCGATTAATCGTTTTAAAACAAAGGTGATTTTGGCTACTAATTCTTTAAATTTTGTTCTATCTGCAAATTCAACATCCTCTCCAGAGAAATCTAGCTCTAATTCAATTAGTGCAGCAAAATCTAATAACTGAACTCGAAGTTCTTTTAATTCATTGGTAATTCCACCACGCATTTGTTGAATCGCCATTTGATGAGATGCAGCAGAATTTGAAGCAATAACATCAGCTACGGCTTCTGCTTGACTTAAATCCATTTTACCATTTAAAAAAGCACGCATGGTAAACTCTCCATTATCAGCCATTCTACAACCATTTTGTAAAAATAATTGAATGATTTCTTGCTGGATAAAACTAGAGCCATGACATGAAATTTCAACAACATCTTCACCTGTGTAAGAACGCGGGTTTTTAAAAACAGAAACTAAAACTTCATCTATTATAATGTTATTATTTACAATATGCCCTAAATGAATAGTATGTGTTTTCTGGTTTGTTAATTTTTTTTTAGGAGTAACAGGTTTAAAAAAATTATTAACAGTAGTAATAGCGTTTTCACCAGAAAGTCTAATAACAGAAATGGCACCAACACCCGCTGGTGTTGCTAATGCGATAATAATGTCGTTTTGAATCATACCGCAAAATTACCTATTAACAATCAAAAAAAGACATTTATTTTAGAGTAATTTTTAAATGAGATATTTTTTTTTATTTTTTTTAACACTTTTTTAAAAAGAAATGTTACATTTGCTCAACTTTAAAAAGTTATAACCATATAAAGTACTATTTCCCTAATAGTATTTTTACCCCCTCTCCCCACAAAAATTTAATAATACCCAATATGTGTTTTGCATTTTTATAATGTAAATGTACGTTTTGTTAAATTTTTATTACCCCCCCCAGAAAATAGTAATGTGCCCCAATCTGTTTGTATCATTTTTATAATGTAACAAATAGACATGTAATTGTATACCCCTTTTTTATATATCCCTTTTCTCTAAAAAATAAAAAATAGAGATTTTAAATGTTTGATAAATAGAAAATTATGGATAAAATTACTTTTTTGTTATTTGTGTTTACATACACATTATTTGTAAATGCACAGCAACCTAACTTTGTAGAAGCGAAGAACTGTAGCGCTAAATTAAAAGTTATAAAAAATAGAAATGTTAAATCTATTTCACCTAATTCAACACTAAAATATTATTTAGTTCTTACCAATAATACGAATATAAAAAGTACTTACAAAATAGGTGTTACAGAGCTAAAAGAAAGTTGTTCGAGTAATGATATATTAAAAGAAAATGTAAGCTTAAATTTTTCTTTAGAATTAAAAGAAGACCCATTAGTGTCAATTTTAAATAAAGAAATTACACTTAATCCTAATCAGTCATATCGTTTTAAAGTAGAAGTAAAAGCACTAGAGAATACAGCTGTTGAAAGGTGGAATTGTTCTCAGATTGAAGTAATATCAGTAGCTAGTAACAAACTAGTTGCATCTACGATGTTAAAAACATTTGTACGAAACCCAAACTTAAGGTAAAGTAAAAAATATTTAGATTATGAAAGTAAAACTACAATCAGTTTTAAAAACAGTAATTATTGTTTTTTCATTATTATTTAGTCAATTAACATTAGGGCAAGACGAAATAGTAATAACCAAAGAAATTATAAATAATGCCTCAAATTGTAAACAATTTGATGTTACGCTTACTATAACAGGAAATCCACCAGCAGCAGCTCAAGAAGTTGTATTAGTTATTGATGTTTCTGGTAGTATGGGAGATGAAGTTGATGACGGTACAGGATCGGGAGATACAGCACAAATTATGGATTTTGCTAAAGAAGCAGCAAAAGACTTTATCGAAAAATTGTTCTCTCCAATAAATAATCCAACAAATAATAACAAAATAGCAATTGTTAGTTACGGTTCAAGTGCAACGGTTTTAACAGGTTTAACAGCAGATAAAACTGTTTTAAATAATTTTATTGACGGACTTAATGCTAATGGAGGAACTAATATGGAAGATGCTTTAATAAAGGCAGACGAAGTATTATCACCACCAAGTGCCCAAGGTACTTTTGATTGTACTACAACAAGAAGTATTATATTGTTAACTGATGGAGTTCCTACTTGGCATAATAATTTTCCGCCATATTATGGATGTAGTACCGTTACTCTTAATACAGAATGTCAAACCAAAGCCTTTTCGGCAGCCACAGCAGCAGAAACAACAATTGTTGCAGGTAAAGAATACAATCAATCTATATTTACAGTAGGATTTACAGGTACATTAGATTCAAATCAAAAAATCATATCAAAACATACATTAGATACGATTGAAAATAGTGGCGCATTTTATACCGATAGCGCAGCTGATTTAACAAGTATTTATAGTGCTATTTTAGGACAATTAGTACCTGCAGCAACAGCTTTATCAGGAGAACCTTTGATAAAAGAAGAAATACCAAGCGAATTTCAAATAGTTCCAGGTAGTTTAGTTTCAAGTAGTACTATAGATCCAAATAAAGGAAGTGGAATTTATGTTGGGCAAACAATAAATTGGACAATAGATAAAGTTGTAGCAGAAACGATAACATTAAAATATTCTATTGTAGCTGTAGACTCTAATTATTGTGGAAATGTAGCACAAGGAACATCAACAGCGAGTTACTTAAATTCTGATTGTGTAGAAATAACAAATCAATTTGATAATCCAGAAATATGCATTCCTTGTCCCGTATTAGATGTAGAAATTGATAGAGAAGGATGTACAAAATCTATTAATTATTCTATGAATTTAACAGGAGAAACTTGTGGACCTTCAGTAGGGAATTATTCATGGGAGTTTTATTTAAACGCTGTATTAGTCGGAACATCAACAAATGAAAGTGGAAGGTTTGATTATGCTGGAGTATCTGATTTTATAGGGGAATTTAAAGCAAAGCTTATATATAACGGAACATATACAGTAACAGGATGTATGATTCCTTCTGAAACAGCTACTAGTATTATGGTTATACCTAGTAACATAATTGCATCAGGAGAGGTATCTGATGTTACGTGTTATCAAGGTAATAATGGTAGCATTGATTTATCTGTTTCTGGAGGATATGGAGCTTATCAGTATATATGGAGTAACGGAGCTACAACTGAAGATATTTCTGATTTAGTAGCAGGAGATTATAGTGTTACTATTACTGATGCGCAAGGATGTTCATTTAGTGAAAAATATACAATTACATCACCATCGGAATTAACATTAAGCCTATTAGGAAGTGATTTAAGTTGTGGGGGTAATGATGGTGGAATTGATTTAACAGTAACAGGCGGAACACCAAATTATACTTATTTATGGAGTAATGGTGCAACAACCGAAGATCTTACTAATTTAAATGCAGGAATTTACTCAGTAACTGTAACCGATGCAAACGGATGCGAAAAAATAATAGCAACAACACTTATTTCATTAGATACAGAAGTACCTACGATTACGGTACCAGAAACACTAAAAATTGAAGGATGTAATGAAAATAACATCACAACAATAAACGCTAGATATCCATTTAGTTTAATAGAAACAACAATTGATGTTAATACCTTTAATACAGTAGGTTATTTAGTCAATGACGATAATGAAATAGCAAGTATTACTTATAAAGATGAAATTTCATCGTATGATGGATGTATAACTAAAGTAACAAGAACTTTTAAAGCAACAGATAACTGTGGTAAAATAGGAGTAGATAGTATACTAATCACAGTAAAAGACAATATAAAACCTGAATTTACCGTACCTGCGGATATCATAATATATACCGATGCTAACTGTGCATTTGATTCAGCAGTCTTAATAACAGGTGATGTAACTGATGAAACAGACAATTGCGATAGTACACTAAATGCAACTTTTTCGGACGTAACCACCACAGGAAGCTGTGAAGGAGAGCAAATAATCACAAGAACTTGGACATTGACTGATGATTGTGGAAACACAACAAGTAAAGACCAAACAATTACAGTAAAAGACAACATAAAACCTGAGTTTACCGTACCAACAGACATCACAATATATACCGATGCTAACTGTGCATACGATTCAGCAGTCTTAATAACAGGCGATGTAACTGATGAAACAGATAATTGCGATAGTACACTAAACGCAACATCTTCGGATGTAACAACCACAGGAAGCTGTGAAGGAGAGCAAATAATCACAAGAACTTGGACATTAACAGATGATTGTGGAAACACAACAAGTAAAGACCAAACAATCACGGTAAAAGACAATATAAAACCTGAGTTTACCGTACCTGCGGATATCACAATATATACCGATGCTAACTGTGCATACGATTCAGCAGTCTTAATAACAGGTGATGTAACTGATGAAACAGATAATTGTGATAGCACATTAAACGCAACCTCTTCGGATGTAACAACCACAGGAAGCTGTGAAGGTGAGCAAATAATCACTAGAACTTGGACATTGACTGATGATTGTGGAAACACAACAAGTAAAGACCAAACAATTACAGTAAAAGACAATATAAAACCTGAATTTACCGTACCAACAGATATCATAATATATACAGATGCTAACTGTGCGTATGATTCAGCAGTCTTAATAACAGGCGATGTAACTGATGAAATAGACAATTGCGATAGTACACTAAACGCAACATCTACCGATGTAACAACCACAGGAAGCTGTGAAGGTGAGCAAATAATCACAAGAACTTGGACATTAACAGATGACTGTGGAAACACCACTACGAAAGATCAGACAATCACGGTAAAAGACAATATAAAACCTGAATTTACAGTACCTGCGGATATCACAATATATACCGATGCTAATTGTGCATTTGATTCAGCAGTCTTAATAACAGGTGATGTAACCGATGAGACTGATAATTGCGATAACACACTAAACGCAACATCTTCGGATGTAACCACCACAGGAAGCTGTGAAGGTGAGCAAATAATCACAAGAACTTGGACATTAACAGATGACTGTGGAAACACCACTACGAAAGATCAGACAATCACGGTAAAAGACAATATAAAACCTGAATTTACAGTACCTGCGGATATCACAATATATACAGATGCTAACTGTGCATACGATTCAGCAGTCTTAATAACAGGTGATGTAACTGATGAAACAGATAATTGTGATAGCACATTAAACGCAACCTCTTCGGATGTAACCACCACAGGAAGCTGTGAAGGAGAGCAAATAATCACTCGAACTTGGACATTAACAGATGATTGTGGAAACACAACAAGTAAAGACCAAACAATCACGGTAAAAGACAACATAAAACCTGAATTTACAGTACCAGCAGACATCACAATATATACCGATGCAAACTGTGCATACGATTCAGCAGTCTTAGTAACAGGTGATGTAACTGATGAAACAGATAATTGCGACAACACACTAAATGCAACCTCTTCGGATGTAACCACCACAGGAAGCTGTGAAGGAGAGCAAATAATCACAAGAACTTGGACATTGACTGATGACTGTGGAAACACAACAAGTAAAGACCAAACAATCACGGTAAAAGACAACATAAAACCTGAATTTACAGTACCAGCAGACATCACGATATATACCGATGCAAACTGTGCGTATGATTCAGCAGTCTTAATAACAGGCGATGTAACTGATGAAATAGACAATTGCGATAGTACACTAAACGCAACATCTACCGATGTAACAACCACAGGAAGCTGTGAAGGTGAGCAAATAATCACAAGAACTTGGACATTAACAGATGACTGTGGAAACACCACTACGAAAGATCAGACAATCACGGTAAAAGACAATATAAAACCTGAATTTACCGTACCAACAGATATCATAATATATACAGATGCTAACTGTGCGTATGATTCAGCAGTCTTAATAACAGGCGATGTAACTGATGAAATAGACAATTGCGATAGTACACTAAACGCAACATCTACCGATGTAACAACCACAGGAAGCTGTGAAGGTGAGCAAATAATCACAAGAACTTGGACATTAACAGATGACTGTGGAAACACCACCACGAAAGATCAGACAATAACTGTTAAAGACAATATAAAACCTGAGTTTACAGTACTAGCAGACATCATAATATATACAGATGCTAACTGTGCATTTGATTCAGCAGTATTAGTAACAGGTGATGTAACTGACGAAACAGATAATTGTGATAGCACATTAAACGCAACCTCTTCGGATGTAATAACCACAGGAAGCTGTGAAGGCGAGCAAATAATCACAAGAACTTGGATATTAACAGATGACTGTGGAAATACCACTACGAAAGATCAGACAATAACTGTTAAAGACAATATAAAACCTGAATTTACCGTACCAGCAGATATCACAATATATACCGATGCTAACTGCGCATACGATGCAACCGTAGCAGTAACAGGCGATGTAACCGATGAAACTGATAACTGCGATAGCACACTAAACGCAATTTTTTGTGATGTAATAACAGCAGGAAGCTGTGAAGGAGAGCAAATAATCACTAGAACTTGGACATTAATCGATGACTGTGGAAATACCACCACGAAAGACCAAACAATCACAGTAAAAGACAATATAAAACCTGAATTTACTGTACCAGCAGACATCACAATATATACCGATGCTAATTGTGCGTATGATTCTGCAGTCTTAATAACAGGTGATGTAACTGACGAAACAGATAATTGCGATAGCACACTAAACGCAACATCTTCGGATGTAACCACCACAGGAAGCTGTGAAGGCGAGCAAATAATCACTCGAACGTGGACATTAACTGATGACTGTGGAAACACCACCACGAAAGATCAAACAATCACGGTTCAAGACAATATAAAACCTGAATTTACCGTACCAGCAGACATCACAATATATACCGATGCTAATTGTGCGTATGATTCAGCAGTATTAGTAACAGGTGATGTAACTGATGAAACAGATAATTGCGATAGCACACTAAACGCAACCTCTTCGGATGTAACCACCACAGGAAGCTGTGAAGGCGAGCAAATAATCACTAGAACTTGGATATTAACAGATGACTGTGGAAATACCACTACGAAAGACCAAACAATCACAGTAAAAGACAATATAAAACCTGAATTTACCGTACCAGCAGATATCATAATATATACAAATGCTAACTGTGCATACGATTCAGCAGTCTTAATAACAGGCGATGTAACTGATGAAACAGATAATTGCGACAACACACTAAACGCAACATCTTCGGATGTAACCACCACAGGAAGCTGTGAAGGTGAGCAAATAATCACAAGAACGTGGATATTAACAGATGACTGTGGAAATACCACTACGAAAGACCAAACAATCACAGTAAAAGACAATATAAAACCTGAATTTACCGTACCAGCAGATATCATAATATATACAAATGCTAACTGTGCATACGATTCAGCAGTCTTAATAACAGGTGATGTAACTGACGAAACAGATAATTGCGACAACACACTAAACGCAACATTTTCGGATGTAACCACCACAGGAAGCTGTGAAGGTGAGCAAATAATCACAAGAACGTGGATATTAACAGATGACTGTGGAAATACCACTACGAAAGACCAAACAATCACAGTAAAAGACAATATAAAACCTGAGTTTACCGTACCTGCGGATATCACAATATATACCGATGCCAACTGTGCATATGATTCAGCAGTATTAGTGACAGGTGATGTAACTGATGAAACAGATAATTGCGACAACACACTAAATGCAACATCTTCGGATGTAACCACCACAGGAAGCTGTGAAGGTGAGCAAATAATCACAAGAACTTGGACATTAACGGATGATTGTGGAAACACAACAAGTAAAGACCAAACAATCACGGTTCAAGACAATATAAAACCTGAGTTTACACTACCAGCAGACATCATAATATATACTGATGCAAACTGTGCGTATGATTCAGCAGTATTAGTAACAGGTGATGTAACTGACGAAACTGATAATTGTGATAGCACATTAAACGCAACATCTTCGGATGTAACCACCACAGGAAGCTGTGAAGGTGAGCAAATAATCACAAGAACTTGGACATTGACTGATGATTGTGGAAACACGACAAGTAAAGACCAAACAATCACCGTTCAGGATATAATTGCTCCAATAATAACAAATGGACAGAATATTGAAATAGAATGCGGAACAGGAAATACAAACCAGAACTTACAAGATTGGTTAGATAATAATGGGTATGCAACAGCAACAGATAATTGTAGTAATGTTACATGGTCAAATAATTATGGAGATGATACAAGTATCAAATGTGATGGAGCATATATAAATGTGATTTTTACAGCAAAAGATACCTGTGGAAATGAAGATAGTATAACACTTGGTTATCTAATTAAAGATGATACAGCACCAACGATTACAACTCAACCATTAAACAAAACGGTAACATGTGATGGGTCAGGTAACACCGATGAATTAAATGCTTGGTTATCTAACAGTGGAGGAGCCATTGCAACCGATGACTGTAGCACTATAACTTGGGAAAATAATTTTACTGAATTAAATTATAGTTGCAGTTTTATTGGAGAAGTAGCAGTGATATTTACAGCAAAAGATGCATGTGGTAACTTTATAGATACAGAAAAAGTAAAATTTACAATAGAAGACAATGAAGCTCCAATATTTGTAGAGAACTTACCAGAAAATATAACCGTAAGTTGTGCAACTGTACCAAGTTCAGTAATACTAACAGCGACTGATAACTGTAGTATTTCATCAGATTTACAAGTAATATATACAGCCGAAATTACAGGACAAGACGATGCTTGTAGTTCAGAATATCAGATAACAAGAAAATGGACAGTATCAGATTGTGCAGGAAACACTACCAATCATACTCAAGAAATAATGGTAGAAGATAATGAAGCTCCAATCTTAATAACAGCACTCAACGATGTTGATGTTAACTGTGATATGATTCCAGAAATTCCGGAATTAGAGTTTACCGACAATTGTTCAGGAAAAGATATCGAAACAATCTTTAAAGAAGAAACAACCTCTGACGGATCAGATAATGATTATCAAATTATAAGAACTTGGATAGTTAGTGATACTTGTGGAAATACAGTAGATTTTAATCAAACAATAAACGTAACAGTAAAAAAAGAGATCATAGAGATTACAGATGCTAAATGTTTTGATGATGGTATCATAGATCTAAATGATTACATAGATAGTAGTATTCCAAGTGATGGAAAATGGGAAGTTGTAACAGGAGAAGTTTCATTAACAACTGAAGCAACCTTTGATCCTATAAATATAAACTTAGGCGACTATGTATTTACTTACAAGACTTTTAATCAAGGTTGTTTTTTAACTACAAAAATAACGATAAGTATAAACGATAAATGCTTTGTTTTACCTTGTGGAGAAGAGGATGTTACAATATCAAAAGCTGTAACACCAAACGGAGATACTTGGAATGAATTCTTTAAAATAACGGGAGTTGAAACCTGTGGGTATATAATAAATGTAAAAATATTTAACCGCTGGGGAGCAAAAGTATTCGAATCAGATAACTACACAAACGATTGGAATGGGGTTTCAGAAGGAGTAACTCTAGGAAGTGCAAAAAGACTACCCTCAGGAACCTATTACTACATCGTAATATTAGAAAATAGTGGATTAAAACCATTTACAGGGGCAATTTATTTAGGAACAAAGTAACGCAAAAGTGATGAATTATAATATCAAACGACACACAACAATTATATTGTTTTTTATACTAATATTAGGTGTTGAGGCACAACAATTACCTCAATTTACACAATACATGTATAATACAATATCCATTAATCCTGCATATGCAGGAAGTAGGGAAGTATTAAGTGTAATAGGATTGCATCGAAGCCAATGGGCAGGATTTGGTGAAGGTCCAAAAACCCAAACACTATCAATAAATACGCCTCTTCGAAATGAAAAGATAGGGCTAGGACTCTCTTTTATAAATGATAAATTAGGGTATGAAAATTTTACATACCTATACGGAGATTTCTCTTATACAATAAACCTAAATGCCAATCTAAAATTAGCCTTTGGTATAAAAGCTGGTTTTACTCAATATAATCTAGATGAAGAATTAATTGCTTCTGAAGGCATTGACCCAGGAATAAGTGGTGTTAAAAACCGATGGGAACCAAACATTGGAAGTGGAGTCTTTTTACATACAGAAAAATGGTATGTAGGTTTTTCAGCTCCACGACTTTTAAATGTAAAGCATAATGATCTAACAATAAATGGTGTTAATTATGGGGCAATAGACAAAATAAGTTACTATTTAACCGGAGGTTATGTGTTTGAATTAAATGATCAAGTAAAGTTTAAGCCAGCTGCGTTAATAAAAGGAACTAATGGTGCTCCGTTATCATACGACATTACTGCAAATTTTTTATTTAATGAAAAATTTTGGTTAGGAGGGTCTTATAGAATAAACGAATATACGAGTGCTTTAGGAGCGTTAGTAGATTTTCAAGCAACCAAACAAATTAGAATAGGCTATGCTTACGAATATCCGCTATCAGAAATAAATCAATTTTCAAGCGGAACCCATGAAATTTTATTGATGTATGAATTCATAAAATCAAACAGAGTAAAATCCCCTAGATACTTTTAAAGAAATATATATGAAAACAATACTTTCATTTTTAATCATCATTTTATCATTTTTTAATTCTTATTCGCAAAAAAGAATTGCCGATAAATTTTTTAAAAAATATGCATACATCAAAGCTGCTGAATTTTACAAAACAGCAGTGAAAAAAGGAGATAGTAGTATTTATACATTAACCCGAATAGGTGACTGCTATTACAACAATTCTAACGTTGTTAAGGCAATAAAATGGTATAAGTTAGCTACAGAAAACAATAAAAAAATAGATAATGAAACCATTTACAAATATGCTCAAAGTCTAAGAAGTTCAGGACAATATGAAGCAGCAAATAAGTGGTTAAACAAACTACCAAACAAACAAATAAAAGTAGATTACGAAAAACTAAAAACATTAAATAAAGATTCCGTTAAAATAACGAACTTAAAAATAAATACTAGACACTCAGATTTTGGAGCCTATGTACATAAACAAAAATTTATGTTTGCATCGGCAAAAAACAAAAAAGGAAAAATTTATAAATGGAATAATCAGCCTTATTTAGATTTATACGAAGCAAAAATAACAAGTAAAAAAGGAGCCAAAAAAGTAGCAGATGTGACTCCAATAACATCTACAAAAATAAATACAAGCTTTCACGAATCAAACATTGCCATAACATCAGATGGAAAAACAATGTATTTTACAAGAAATAACCTAACTAAAAGAGAAAAACTAGACTACGATAAACAAGGTACTTCACACTTAAAAATATTTAAAGCAAGTTTAGTAAATGGTCAATGGGCTGAAATAAAAGACCTTTCGATTAATGACGAAGTTTATTCAAACGGGCATCCAGCTCTAAGTCCAGACGATAAAACATTATACTTTACTTCAAATAGACCAAATGGTTACGGAGAAACAGATATTTATAGTGTGCTAATTTTACCAAATGGTTCCTACGGAGAACCTGTAAATATGGGTGAAAATATAAATACAAAAGGACGAGAAATGTTTCCGTTTATATCAAAAGAAAATACGCTTTATTTCAGTTCAGATGGACATGATAATTTAGGTTTATTAGATGTTTTTAAAACAACATTGTTAAATGATAATACCAGTAAAGTAACTAACATAGGGGCACCTTTTAATAGTGGTTATGATGATTTTTCCTTTTTTATGAATGAAGATAATTCAACAGGATATTTTTCATCAAATAGACCAGGAGGAAAAGGAGACGACGACATTTATAGCTTTGAATCAAACAAATGCCTACAAGAAATAAAAGGAAAAACTTATGATGAAAAAACCAATGAAATATTACCCTTTACTTTAGTTGAATTAATAGACAAGACAGGGAAAATTATAAAAAGTACTATTACGAAAAAAAATGGAGAGTTTTCATTTGAAGTAGCATGCAATAAAAAATACACTTTAAAAGGAACAAAAAAGGACTATAAAGAGGATTTTAAAGAATTTGAAACAGACAATACAAGGAAAAAAGAAACAATCCAAGATTTGTACCTTGTTCCATTAATAATAGATAATGAGATAGTAATCAATCCGATATTTTTCGATTTTGATAAATCAAATATAAGGCCCGATGCCGCTTTTGAGTTAGAATACGTTGTAAAAGTATTAAGAGATCACCCAAAAATGATTATAAAAATAGAAGCGCATACTGACAGTAGAGGAGTAGATGCTTATAATGAAATTTTATCAGATAGAAGGGCAAAAGCAACCAGAGATTACATTTTGTCACGAAATATTGAAGCACATAGAATACAAAATGCAATTGGTTTTGGAGAAAAGCAGTTAATTAATAAATGTGTAAACAATATACCTTGTACAGAAGAAGAACATCAAGAAAATAGACGTTCTAAGTTTATTATTTTAAATGAATATCACTAGTTTTCTATATAGTTTTAACTCTAGTTATTTTTAATTTAAAACAGCTAGTATGTATTTTAAAATACATACTAGCTGTTTTAAATTTTGAAGTAAACTTGTTTACTTCCTTTTATAATTAGAGTCCACATTATTTTTTCACAAAAATATTGGTATAATACCAGTTGCCTTTTAAGTCTTGTTTTGCGGTAATTTCAAAGTGGGTAAAATCACCTTCAATGTTCTTTTTGTGGTTTTTACTTTTTAGCCATGCATTTAATAACGATTGGGCAGATGAATAACCGTAAGCAACATTTTCAGCAACACTTTTAGAATTTACATTCTTATTTAAATATTCTTTACGTTCGAAAAAAAAGTCATGTGAAATTTTTTCTTTCTCAACCATATAATTAGTGTGGTTATTGGTTTGTGATTTTATAGCCTGTAATTTATCTAGTGTAGCATAACCGTTTGCAACTCTATGATTATTTACGAGGTTTAAAACTTCAATTTCAATTGGATTTTCACTAATGTTTTCTGTAGCTTCTATTTGATCTAATTCAAATTCACTATTAGAGGTACATGATGTTATTAATAGTGTACACAGCACTATTAATAACCTTAGGGGGTAGTTATTCATAACAGGGGAATTGGGGTTATACTCTAAATATACGAAAAAAATAATTTAGTTGAATGTTTTATTCGTACTTATTCTGAAAAAAGGGGATATTTCAGTTAAATAGCTTTTCTAATAAAATCTTCATATTCATAAAAAAAGAGTTCAAACTGTGTCATTGTTTCCACATAAAATTCATAGCAATCTCTCCAAGTATTCTTGTTGTGAATGCTAAATTTTTTATCATAAGGAACGTAGATACGACGAATAATTTTTCTGTTATCTAATTCAAAATTATCATGATAAATTACTTCGGGTAAATATTCTGATTCTAAAATGGTTTTTAAAGAAAGTAATTGATCGTATAATAATTCGTTCGCAATTTCGTCAAGATGTTCAAAATCTAAACAAACAGAGGCTGTTTTTCGATCTCCCTGAAACTTAAAAGCAAAACCTTTTATTTTGGTGTTATATAGCAACCATTTTCTTGGAAAAGATTTTCCAAAACTTGTCCAAAATTCTTTGCGTATTTGTGCTGATTCTTCTTTACTAAACATTATTTATTTTTTAAATAATTAGAAATATTTCCATTCCAATAACAAGTAATACACCTACCGTTTTCAAATTTATGCTCACAATTATCGTAACCATATAGTTTAAAAGAACATTCAGGGCATATCCCTATCATTTTAGAGCTCTCTTTATAATACTCGGAGTTACACTCATTACAAAAAGAAATTTGTTTCACTTCTTTCAATATATTAACTACTTACCCGTGTATTTTAGCTAAATTACCTCGGTTTCTCATCATATCTGCTTCAAAGGCCAATAAATCATTCCATTTTTTATCAACGATTTCTCTGTCTTGGTATTCACGGGCAAATCCTAAAAAGATAGTATAGTGGTTTGCTTCAGAAATCATTAAATCATTATAAAATTTAGATAATTCTTGATCTTCCATGTTTTCTGAAAAAACTTTAAAACGTTCACAACTTCTTGCTTCTATTAAAGCTGCAATTAATAAACGTTGTACTAATGCGTTTGTACGATCTTTTGTTTTGGTAAAGAACTTTTGTAATTTAATAGCATAATCATTTTTTTGTTCTCTTCCTAAAACCATTCCGCGTTTCACCATAAAGTCATGAACCATTTTAAAATGCTCCATTTCTTCAATAGCAATTTCGCTCATAGCTTGTACTAACTTAGTTTCTTCAGAATAATTTATAATGATAGAAACAGCGTTAGAGGCTGCTTTTTGTTCTAAAAAAGCATGATCTGTTAATATTTGTTGTAAGTTAACTTTTGCAATTTCTGCCCAAGAAGTTTCGGTTTCAAATTTTAATCCTAACATGTTATATATTCAATAATATGGATTGCAAAATTATGAATTATTAAATAGAGGGAAGAAAGTATAAGCTATCTTTTTATTTAAAGTTGTTGTTGTTCTATTTTAGAATAAGTTCTAACAATAAATTAAGAAACATCGCTAAATATAAAAAATCAATTTTACTTTTTTTAGATATTATATTGTTTACTTTTTTGTTCGTATCAATTCATCTAAAAAATTAGTGATTTATTTAATTTTTATATAAAATTATTCCAATGATGTAATAAGGTAAAAAAATTACAGCTAAAATATAATCTATATTCTTAATGAGAACTCTTAAGTGATTATTGGGCGTTTATTTTAGTATTTGTTACAAAATTTTAAAAAATGAGGGTAAAATGAGAAAAAAAGCACTAATTAACTATGAAAAGGGTTAACTTTTTTCTTATCGCTTTTATAAAAAACGTAACTTTGAGCTACTTTAAAAAATTGATTAAAAGAATTGTTTTGTTATGAGAAAAATTGCGAAAATAGTAGCATTAACATTATTTGTATTTGTAGTTAATGCATGTAAAGAAAAAGTAAAAGAAGAGAGTAATAGTGATGATTACAGTGAGTATGTAGTATTGTTTCCAGAAAAAATGATTTCTACTGCCTCTGATTTTGAATTTACACTTAAAAACACTCCCAAAGTAACTACGGTTAATGATGATGTTATTACGGTAGTTCCTAAGGTTAAGGGAAATGTATTATTAGATGGAAATAAAATAATATTTACTCCCTTAGAAAAATTAAAAAGTAATAAAGAGTATGCTGTAACGCTACACTTGTCTAAATTATATGATGATATAAATGAAGGATTAAAAGACTTTACCGTTAAATTAAAAACAAAAGAATTACTTTTTAATATAACATTATCATCACCGACTGTGCTTAGTAAAGATAAATATGCAGTAGAAGGGGTGTTAAACACAAGTGATGTTATTGAGTCAGCGAAACTTTCAGAGTTAATAAAAGCGACGTATAATGGTAAATCAGCTTTAATAAAGTTTGAAACTTCAGAAGAGTTTGTTTCACAAGCCTTTTTTAAGATAGATAGTTTAGAAAGGTTTGGAGATGATAGAAGTTTGAATATTTCATGGAGTGGTAGTGCTATTAATTCTAGTTCAAAAGGAGAACGAGAATTAACAATCACAGGAAAAAATAATTTTAAGGTTTTAGATATTAATGTAGTTAATACAGGCAAACAGTATATAGAAATTAGTTTTTCAGACCCAATAAAAAAAGAACAAAATTTAAATGGATTAATACAGTTTGCAAACACTCAAAAAAGAAAGTTTACTTATAAAGTAACGAATAATATTGTTACTGTTTATCCGAAATTGTCTTTTAGAAATCAAGCAACTATAGAAATATTTAAAGGAATTAAAAGTACAGAAGGCTATGCTTTAAAAGAAAGTTATAGTAAAATTTTACATTTTCAAGAACTAAAACCTTCAGTAAATTTTATAAAAAGTGGAACTATAATTCCTAATTCAAAAAATTTAAAAATTAATTTTAAAGCTGTTAATTTAAAAGCTGTTGATGTATTAGTTTATAAAATATATAAAGATAATGTATTACAGTTTTTACAAAATTACAATTTAGGAAGCCAAGGTAATATACGTTATGTAGGTCGTCCTGAGGCTAAATATACTGTTAACCTTACAAATCAAGGTCTTGATTTAACGAAAGAAAATGCTTTTGCTATTGATTTGGCTGAAGTATTACCTATAGAAGATGGAGCAATGTATAGAGTTGAATTTTCTTTTAAGAAAGAGTATTCTAATTATTCATGTAATGAAACTATAAATAGTACCACTATTATTTATGGAAAAAAAGAAATAAATACTAAAAAATACGATAGCCCTAGTTATTATAATAACGATTATTATAATAATTATAATTGGAATGATAAAGATAACCCGTGTACAGCATCTTATTATTATAAGAACAATAATAAAAGCATTAATATATTAGCGACTAATTTAGGTGTAATTGTTAAAAAGGGAAATAATGAAACTACTTTTATTGCAGTTACAGATTTATTAACAACTCAGCCAGTTTCTGATGCTACAGTAACATTATACAATTTACAACAACAGCCTATTGTAAATATAAAAACAGATAAAGAAGGAATTGCTAATTTTAAAGGAATAAAGAATGCTTTTTTTGCTGTTATAACGAAAGGTAAAAATACTACTTATATTAAACTTAATGATGGAAACTCGTTGTCTATGAGTAAGTTTGATGTTTCAGGAGTAAAGCTACAAAAAGGAATTAAAGGATATGTTTATGGTGAGCGTGGTGTTTGGCGTCCGGGAGATCAATTATTTTTAACTTTTGTATTAAATGATAATGCGAACCCAATACCAGAAAAGCATCCTATTAAATTTGAATTGATAAATCCGCAAGGAAAAATTATTGAAAGAAAAGTACTGTTTAAAAACACTAATAATGTGTATAGTTATGCACCAAGAACGAATAACGATGCAATTACAGGAAATTGGAAATTACGAGTAAGTGTTGGTGGAGCTGTATTTAATAAAACACTTAAAATTGAAACGATAAAACCGAATCGCTTAAAAATCAAGTTACAAATGAATAGCGATTTTGTAAAAGCAAATTCTTCAATTGAAGGAGATGTTGAAGTAAAATGGTTACATGGTGCAATTGCAAGAGAATTAAAATTAGATATTAATGGTAAGTTTACGCAGTCTAATACAGAATTCTCGAAATTTAAAAATTACAATTTTGATGATGTTACCCGTAGGTTTAGGACTGAGGAATTTAAAGTTTTAAAAGGTAATTTAAATAACGAAGGAAAAACAAGTTTTTCTGTAAAACCAAAGTTAGATAACAAAGCTCCTGGAATGTTAAAGGCAAGCTTTATAACAAAGGTTTATGAAAATGGAGGTGATTTTAGTACCGATGTGTTTTCTAAAAAGGTATCACCTTATAAAACGTATGTAGGTATTTTAAATGCAGAGGAACAGCAGTCTAAAAACTATTTATTTACGGATGAAAAATATACTTTTAATGTAGCATCTGTTAATGAAGATGGAGTAGGGGTAACTAATGATTTAGAAGTAAAGGTATATAAATTATCATGGCGTTGGTGGTGGAGCACCTCAGATAATGGATTATCTAGTTACGACGGAACACGTCATCATCAAACCTATAAAACACTTCAAGTAAAAACAAATGGAAGTGGAAAAGGTTCATTTGATTTAAAAATAAGTGAAAACGATTGGGGGCGTTATTTGATAAAAGTTACAGATAAAAAGAGTAAACATGTTACTTCTAATATTGCTTATTTCGATTGGCCATCTTGGTATGGAAAGAAAAAAGGGAGCCAAGATAAAACCAATGCGACTATGTTGGTGTTTACTACCGATAAAGAATCGTATGAAGTAAATGAAACGGCTACGGTAAAATTCCCATCTTCAGAAGAAGGAAGAGCTTTAATAACTATTGAGAATGGAACTGAAGTATTAGATCATTTTTGGGTAGAAACAACAGCAAAACAAACCGAATTTAATTTTCCAGTATTGGCAAGTTATACACCTAATGTTTTTGTGAATATTTCATTATTACAAAAACATAGTCAAACAATAAACGATTTACCAATTCGTATGTATGGTTCTATACCAATGTTGGTAAACGATCCTGCAACGAAACTAACACCAGAAATTAAGTTAGCAGACGAATTAAGACCAGAATCAATCGCAAAAATTAAAGTAAATGAGAAAAATGGAAAAGCAATGACGTACACCATTGCTTTGGTTGATGACGGTTTGTTAGATTTAACACGTTTTAAAACTCCGAACCCATGGAATACTTTTTATGCACGTCAATCATTAGGTGTAAAAACTTGGGATATTTTTGACGATGTAATTGGTGCTTATGGAGGAAAAGTAAATCAGATATTAAGTATTGGTGGTGATGAAGCTGAAGCAGGAAGTAAAAATAAAAAAGCCAATCGTTTTAAACCAATGGTTACTTATTTAGGTCCTTTTAATTTAGAAAAAGGAGCAAGTAAAGAGCATAAAATTAAGATACCTAAATATGTAGGATCTGTACGTGCAATGGTTGTTGCTACAGATATTAAAAATGATGCGTATGGTAGTGATGAAAAAACTGCTTTTGTTCGTAAGCCTGTAATGATTTTAGCATCTTTACCTCGTAAAATTACACCACAAGAAACGGTAACATTACCTGTTACTGTATTTGCGATGTTACCAACGGTTAAAAAAGTAAAGGTTACTGTGCAACCAAACGAATCATTTACGATTGTAGGTAATAAAACTCAAACATTATCTTTTAATGAACCAGATGAAAAAATGGCTTATTTTACATTAAAAGTAAATGATTTTAAAGGAATAGGGAAGGTGAAAATTGATGCAGTTTCTGGAAATGAAAAGGCATCATACGAAGTCGAAATAGATGTTTTAAATCCGAATCCAATTACTACCGAAGTAAAAGATTTAGTAGTGAAATCTAATGAAAATGGAGAGTTAAGTTTTACTACATTTGGTACTTATGGTACTAATACTGCGGGTATAGAATTATCTACATTGCCTCCAATGAATTTCACAAAACGTATGGGGTATTTAATTCAATACCCACATGGTTGTGTAGAGCAAACTACTTCGAGTGCATTTCCTCAGTTATTCTTATCAGAAATTTTTGAATTAACAAAAGAAAAGCAACAAGAGATTGAGAGAAATGTAAAAGCGACTATTAATCGATTATCTAATTTTCAAGTTTCAAGTGGTGGGTTATCATATTGGCAAGGAAATGGAAATGCAAATAGTTGGGGTACATCGTATGCAGGTCATTTTATGATTGAAGCTGCAAAAAAAGGTTATGCTTTACCAATTGGCTTTAAATCTAAATGGATTGGTTATCAAAAACAACAAGCACGTAATTGGAGAAATAACTCAAGATATTATAATAATGCCTTATCACAAGCGTATCGATTATATACCTTAAGTTTAGCGAATAGTGCTGATGTAGCATCAATGAATAGATTACGTGAAACAAAAGGTGTTTCGAACGAAGCAAAAATACGATTGGCAAGTGCCTATGCTTTAATAGGAAAAAAGGCAATAGCTAAAGGGATTATAAAAGAATTAACAGCAAAAAATTATAGTAAAAGGCGTTATTATAATTACGGTTCAGATACTCGTAATAAAGCAATGGAATTAGATACTTATACTTTATTAAATGATGAAACAAAAGCTATTAAATTGGCAAAAGAAATAGCTGAAAGTTTATCTAGTGAAAAATGGATGAGTACACAAACAACAGCTTATAGTTTGTTAGCAATGAGTAAATATGCACTACAAAATGGTGAAAACACAGGTATAAATGCAAATTATTCATTAAATAAAAATTCTAAAACTATTTCGACTTCAAAAGCATTGTATGCAGAAGATATTGAAGATGTAACTAAAGAAAATATCTTTAAGATATCTAATAAGAGTAATGGAGTGTTGTATGTACGTATTTTTAACAAAGGAATTTTACCAGTAGGTGAAGAAAAAGTAATTCAAAATAACCTAGAAACAACAATAACATACAAAACAAAAGGAGGTAATCGTATTACGCCAGATAATTTATCGCAAGGAACTAATTTTGTAGCAGAAGTTACAGTTAAGAATACAACTAATGATATCGTAGAAAATGTAGCACTAACACAATACATACCTTCTGGTTGGGAAATTATAAATACTCGTTTTACCGATTTTGGTAATAATACAACATCATCAAAGGTAGATTTTACAGATATTCGTGATGCTAGTATTAGTAACTATTTTACTTTAAAAGGATATGAAACTAAAACTTTTAGAGTATTAATAAATGCATCGTATTTAGGAAGCTATTATTTGCCAGGAGTACAAGTAGAAGCAATGTATGATAATGATTATATAGCGCGTACAAAAGGTAATTGGATTAAGGTAGTGAAGTAAAAAGTAGTAAAAAATAAATTTAAGTTATTTAAAACCTAGTTACTAGTCATGTAACTAGGTTTTTTTTATATAATATTTTCAGAGGTTAGTGAATTGATATTAGTTAAAGTTCATATAATCTTGCCATTTTATTAGAATATATTTTTGAGGAGTATTTTCTTTTTTCAATAATGTGTAAAAAAGTTTGGGTCAAAGCCTAAGTTTATAATTGTTACTCTTTTTTCTAGGGAGTTATGAAACCATTTTGAAGAAATACTTAAAACTTCTTATCCAGGTATTTTATTTCTTGTAGTCGTTCTTTTTTTTAAAACTATTATTAAATGAAACAATTGTAAACATTTAATTTGAATATACTCACAAATTGCTTTTGCATCACTTTTATCTGTTTTACTAACAATAACTTAAAAAAGAGATCAAGGTTTCATAATACTGATTGTGATTTTTAGTAAAAAAGAGAAAAGATTATCAATGTTTTCTATGTCAATGCTTCAAGGCATCATCGTATATATTAACCTTAATTCTTTCTGATTTATAGATCTTAAATTTAGTTTTTTATTAAATATTTAACTTAAGAAGTATAACCTTAATGTTTTACTTCATGATTTGTTTTATAAATTTGCTGCTTAAACAATGCAATTAAGTTTATATAACAATGTTGAAAAATATTTTAAACTGTCTAACAAAATAAAGTCGGACTAGTAGAAACAGCAACTATAAAAACAGATATATTATGAGAAAAATAATTTTTTTATTAATAATTTTCACTTTGGTTATTTCTTGTCAAAGTAATGATGAACCTATGAATTCCGAACCTATCATAGTAACTTTGACCGCCATTGTAAGTGGCACATTAAATGACAACCCAACAATCAGTTATAGAGATGAAACAGGAGCTGTGAAATCTGAAACCCTAACTGTTGGAGCATGGAATAAAACTCTAACAGTTGGCAAAGAATTTAACTTATTGCTAAAAATTTCTGGAAGCATTAACGGAATTATTCAGCTTAAGGCATCTGCCACAGGTGCTGGTGTATCATATAACGATGTTAGAAATTTAAGTACCAATGTGGATACCGTTCTTGATCTTGAAATATCTTCTACTTTATAATTTTTTATTTTAAATGATTGCATCAAAATTATTCACTTTGAGAATATGAAAACATTTAAAAAAAGTATAAATAGAATTGCTCAATTTGGGACTTAATCAAAGGCGTTGTAAATTACTACGTCTGATTTTCCTTCGGAAAACCTTTGTACGTAAAGCTGTAACTATTCTTATGCTAACGGTTATTATTTATTTGTTTTAAAGAAATAGATTTTAGTATTCTCATAATTTAATTTTGTTTTTAAAAAAAACACTCAACAATGAAAAAAAATACATTTCTTTTCTTAATTTTCTTAACACTTTTTAGCTGTTCTAAAGACTCTAATCTTCAAATAACAGAAGACACTAAATCTTCGTTTAAGTCTACTTATAAAATACCTGTAGTAGTGCATCTTACAAATACTACAAACAATTTTGTTTCAGATGCACAGATAAAGAAGTTCATTAATTCTATAAACTTAGATTACAATGCAATGAATGAATCATTAAAAAATGTTTCAACTCATTTTACAGATAGGGTAGGTAATGCTAGTATTGAGTTTGTTTTGGCAAAAAAAGACCCCATCGGGCAAATTACAACTGGAATTACAAGAACAGTAACACCTTTTACTAATATTAGAGATAAACCTAATGAAACACCTGATTATGTAAGGCTAATAGAATATTTAAAGTCAGAAGTTGGTAATTGGGATGGAGACAAATATTTGAATATTATTTTTTGTGTTCCTCCATCGGAGACTTACGGTTTAGTTTTAACGGACTCAAAAATTAAAGATCAATGGGGCTACACGGAAATGCCTCCCTTTGATAATTTTGAATTAGCAGGGGAAAATTTAGATAAAAGCTCAATGCTCACTGGCGTAATAATAAACTATAACACATTGTTAAATAATTTTAATAAAGCGACCAATACTGCAACCCATGAAATTGGGCATTGGTTAGGTATTAGGCATACATTTGGCTTGGGATTCGGAGGGAATCCAGTTAGTGAGGAGTTTGCAGAATATTTTGAATATTTTATTAATTCTAATGGAGGACCAGTTAATACAAATTCAACATACGATCAGGCTGAAGATAGAATTGAAGATACTCCATGGACTAACATAAAATCAGATAATTTAGAGCTCGTTCAATTTGGTAAAATAATAAATGTAGAGAATTTTATGACCTATACAATTAATCTAGAAACAAAAATGTTTACGAAAGGGCAAGTTGAAGCTATGCATAATACTTTAAATAATAATAAAGGTGGACGCCAAAACTTATGGTCTGAAACAAATTTAATTTATACAGGATTAATAGAATAAACAAACATAACACTTTGTATAAGTAATGGCAAAGTGTTAGATTTCAAAGTTTGTGTACCATTTAAACTATGTAGTGGTTTGAAAGGTTTTATTACAATTTATCTAATGGAAAAATCAAAAATTGAGAAAAAGGAAAACTTGAAACTTTTCCTATTATAAAAAGTTTTTATCTTGGATATAATGAAATAAAATTTCCGAAGTTTGAAATTACAATGTTTTTTTAATAAAATACTTTTGGCAGCAAAGAACTGAGGTGAAAGCTAAACAAATTTATAATTAATATTACAGAATATTATACTAAATTCAAGGTAATATTCTATTTTGAGTTTTGAAAAAAAAAATACAATTTATTTTTGTTAATACAGGAATAGATGTTTAATCATATGTTAATACTGATTTTGCAATCGCAAAACTTTGTTTTATTAACTTATTTGATACGGCTATTAAAGCTAGTTTTTTACTCTTTCCTTTGTTTACAATACGCTCATAAATTTCTTTACACGCTTTATTGTGTTTACACGCATTAAACGAGCACAAAAACAAGAGATTTCGTAACTTTCTATTACCTACTTTATTTTATACTAGTTTTTCCTCAGACAATACTACATGATTCTCGTATTGTAAACGTTATACCAATATAACTACAGAGTTCTTTCGGATTTTCAAACTTTGTAAAACAATCGGTCATTATAAGCATCAATAAAACCATTTTAATTCCGATTCCTGGAATACTCGTTAATAACGTTAACTGCACTCGCTGTTCTTGTTTTACCAAAGAAAGCAACTTCGTTTCAACACCTAAAATCTTTTTGATTCTTTTAAACTACGATATATAGAAGGAATTCCTAAAACTTACTCTCCATGTAGTTCATTCTTTGTATCCGTTCTTTTTTTTTAAAACTATCCATTAAACGAAACAATTGTAAACATTCGCTTTGAATATCCGTTAGTGCATTGTCTAATTGTGTGTTAGCTGAAAGTACAAAATAATATTGAAGATTTAATTCCTTTAGCTTTACAAAGGTTATGAGTACTAATTAGATGTGTTTTCTTGAATATAATACACGTATATAGATATTTTAATCAAAAGATCAATGGAAGAATTGGTGTTTTATTGTTGTTAATATTAGTCGAAACTATGCCTTTTAGTGCATTTAGCTTTCGTTTATAAAAATATCATCTTTGATTTATGTTAGAATAAAGGGGAAATGGACATATACTTTTAAGATTAACTGCTCATAATAGTTTGGAGTACAAAGTATAGGTATTGTGTATTAAAAGTAAATCTTCAATTGAGATGTCGTAAATTATTAATACAGATATGAGATGGATAAGGTATCAATATATTAAAAGGAGTTGTGCCCTAAAAGTATATTCACATTGAATATCGCACCTATCAAAATATAAGTACAATTGTAAAGAAGTTCCTAGGAAGGAGTTCAAGGAAATTACAGGAGGAGTTTCTTGAGTTTAATAAGAGATATTGGGAGCCATTTTTAGGTAATATTGGGTTTGGACGTTAGAGTATTTTAAATATAATGTTAAAAAACAATAGTGATGATTTTATATTAGAATTTTAGTCAGGTTTAAAATTATATAGTCTTCCAGACCACAGTGGTTTAGTTTTAATAGTAGTCATTCTCTAGATTATTTGTTTTTATCTTTAAAATAATGGAATATGAAATTTAGAGAACATATTTAAATTAGTGAATTCTTAAAAATACAATGAAGTTTATTTCTTACATCAAAAACTGATTTCAGAAAATAATGCGGATTATGAAACGTGAAAAAACTATTTCTTCTTCTTGTGGTGAATTATTGAGGGTGTGAATAAACTTTTTACTAAGAAAATTGGTGTAAATTCAGAATTGGAAACGGATTTAATAAATATTTAAAAGTCCGCTGAATTTAATTTTATTACAGGATATACAATCTTAATATTCTTATATGAGTTAGGAAATTATGAAGGGTAGGTAAAAAAGGTCAGGAAATGCTAAAAGAGCAACCGAATTTGAGACAGATAATCCAATTTATAAAATGGTTTACCTAGGTTCTCAAGAGCTAATCAAAAAAATAAAACCAAATTGAAAAGATAGCAATGAACCGGAATTAGTAATTCGAACAAAAGATAGTGGAATTGAATTATTAAAGCGAGTACTTTAATCAGGTGTTAATGAGAGACGAAAAGGCAATAAATAAATTAGATGTTTTTGATTAACGAATTATAATAAGTAATAAAGTGCAGGAGTGTAGAGGTTGATTTATTTATAGATTTTTTTTAGTGACATTCTTAAGAAGTAAAAGGTTTTTAAGAGGGAAGATGCATTCTAAAAGCTTGAAAAACAAGACTAAATAAAATACTTGAAAAAAAGGCAAAATAAAGTATTGTCATGTTAGAAAAGGAATCTATATTTGCACCCGCTAAGGGTAAAACGCAAGTTTGAGATTGGTAAAAGTTCATTAAAATAGTTGTTATTATATCTTCAATAAAAGGTTAAAAATAAGTTAAATATAATTTGTTTAAATCGAAAGAAAGAAAGTATATTTGCAGTCCGTTTTAAAGACGATAGTTCATTAAAATATAGCAAAAACAAATTAAAAAAAACTTCAAAAATAGTTTTGTCAGTTTTAAAATAGTTTGTAGATTTGCAACCGCTTTAAGAAAGCGAAAAAATCAAGAAAATTTGGAAATGATTTATTAATAAAAATCAGTTAGTTCGATTCTAACGTTTCTACAAAAGTCTGAGAGGGCAATCAAGTTGAAAACACTTGAAGTGTCAACTCGACACGTTCATTGAAAATATTGAAATTGACAGCGTAAACAAAGAGTAGAATAACCATAACTTTTAATTAAGTTAAATTCTTTTGAAACTTATTCATTAATATTATTTAAAATATACAATGAAGAGTTTGATCCTGGCTCAGGATGAACGCTAGCGGCAGGCTTAACACATGCAAGTCGAGGGGTAACATTGTGCTTGCACAGATGACGACCGGCGAACGGGTGCGTAACGCGTATAGAATCTGCCTTGTACAGGAGGATAGCCTTTAGAAATGAAGATTAACACTCCATAATGTTAATGAGTGGCATCACTTATTAATTAAACATTTATGGGTACAAGATGACTATGCGTCCTATTAGCTAGATGGTAAGGTAACGGCTTACCATGGCAACGATAGGTAGGGGGTCTGAGAGGATTATCCCCCACACTGGTACTGAGACACGGACCAGACTCCTACGGGAGGCAGCAGTGAGGAATATTGGTCAATGGAGGCAACTCTGAACCAGCTATGCCGCGTGCAGGAAGACTGCCCTATGGGTTGTAAACTGCTTTTATACAGGAAGAAACCGATCTACGTGTAGATCCTTGACGGTACTGTAAGAATAAGGACCGGCTAACTCCGTGCCAGCAGCCGCGGTAATACGGAGGGTCCAAGCGTTATCCGGAATCATTGGGTTTAAAGGGTCCGCAGGCGGTCAATTAAGTCAGAGGTGAAAGCCCATCGCTCAACGATGGAACTGCCTTTGATACTGGTTGACTTGAGTTATACGGAAGTAGATAGAATAAGTAGTGTAGCGGTGAAATGCATAGATATTACTTAGAATACCGATTGCGAAGGCAGTCTACTACGTATATACTGACGCTCATGGACGAAAGCGTGGGGAGCGAACAGGATTAGATACCCTGGTAGTCCACGCCGTAAACGATGGATACTAGTTGTTGGGTTTCGACTCAGTGACTAAGCGAAAGTGATAAGTATCCCACCTGGGGAGTACGGTCGCAAGACTGAAACTCAAAGGAATTGACGGGGGCCCGCACAAGCGGTGGAGCATGTGGTTTAATTCGATGATACGCGAGGAACCTTACCAGGGCTTAAATGTGGTCTGACAGCTTTAGAGATAGAGTTTTCTTCGGACAGATCACAAGGTGCTGCATGGTTGTCGTCAGCTCGTGCCGTGAGGTGTCAGGTTAAGTCCTATAACGAGCGCAACCCCTATTGTTAGTTGCTAACAGGTAATGCTGAGGACTCTAGCGAGACTGCCGGTGCAAACCGTGAGGAAGGTGGGGATGACGTCAAATCATCACGGCCCTTACGTCCTGGGCTACACACGTGCTACAATGGTATGGACAATGAGCAGCCACTGGGCGACCAGGAGCGAATCTATAAACCATATCACAGTTCGGATCGGAGTCTGCAACTCGACTCCGTGAAGCTGGAATCGCTAGTAATCGGATATCAGCCATGATCCGGTGAATACGTTCCCGGGCCTTGTACACACCGCCCGTCAAGCCATGGAAGCTGGGAGTGCCTGAAGTTCGTTACCGCAAGGAGCGACCTAGGGTAAAACTGGTAACTAGGGCTAAGTCGTAACAAGGTAGCCGTACCGGAAGGTGCGGCTGGAACACCTCCTTTCTAGAGAAAGATGGTGAGTTACAAAAGGAAATTTTACTCTTTGCTGTTAATTTTAAAAAACACTAATAACAAGCTATTATAGTCTCATAGCTCAGCTGGTTAGAGCGCTACACTGATAATGTAGAGGTCGGCAGTTCGAGTCTGCCTGAGACTACAAAAAGGCAAGTTATTAGAAAGGAAATTCTAGAAATTAGAGGATTCGACATTCAAATCTCTGAATAGTATTCTAGGATTTATAATGGGGGATTAGCTCAGTTGGCTAGAGCGCTTGCCTTGCACGCAAGAGGTCATCGGTTCGACTCCGATATTCTCCACTAGGTAATGCCTAGGGATAAGTAAAATTATTCCAAGAGTATTGCAGAATTAAAGTTGATAAAATACTTATCAATTGCGATTCGCCATGTTCATTGACATATTGGTAAAATGATATCGTAAAGAAATCAAGATAGAGAGTTAATTGAAAGATTAACAACAATATTTTTATAATAAATTATAAAGAGCTCGTTCTAAACATTTATGTTTAGAGCAAAAAGTACAATAAGCTAAATAAGGGCGTATGGCGGATGCCTAGGCTTTCAGAGGCGATGAAGGACGCGATAAGCTGCGATAAGTAACGGGGAGAAGCACATATTTTATGATCCGTTAATTTCCGAATGGGGCAACCCAGCATGTTGAAGACATGTTACCTAGCAATAGGGGCAAACCCGGTGAACTGAAACATCTAAGTAACCGGAGGAAGAGAAAACAATAGTGATTCCGTTAGTAGTGGCGAGCGAACGCGGATTAGCCCAAACCAATACTGTTACGGCAGTATTGGGGTTGTAGGGCTGCGACATTAGAATCTAAGTGAACTAGAATTGTCTGGAAAGACAAACCAAAGATAGTGATAGTCTAGTATAGGTAAGCGA